>PKWC01000153.1 GCA_003131925.1 Alphaproteobacteria bacterium
TGGTGCCATAAAGATTTCCCTTGTCGTCGGGAACCAGGCCGGAAAATGAAGGGACCCCGTCGGTGTCGGGATTGAATCGATAGAGATCGGTCTCGGTCCAGGCCCCGAGCGGCTTCGAAGGCGGAGTCAGCTGGAAGGCCGAACCGCAATAGTCCCCGGGCACGCAGGAGTCGGGGGCGCCATATGGAGAATCGGTTGTCGTTCCGAAGAAATTTCCAGCAGCGTCCATAGTCAGGCCGGCCATGGGCCACCAGGGTTTGCTGCCGCCCGCAAATCGGAACAACACATTCTCCGTCCAGGGACCGCCCGGCGCGGAGGACCGAGTAAGTTCGAAGACGGTCCCACAGCCGGTGCTGCCGTAACGTACGCAACCCCCATTACCGCCCGCGCTGGCCGTGCCGTAGAAATTGCCCGCCCCGTCGGCAATCAATGGGGCAAGCGGACGGGCGCTGAACTTCCCATCTACGAAACGATGGAGAACGGTGTAGCTTGGGTTGGCTGCCGAACCGGTGACTGCGCATGTGAGAACGGCAATACACAGGAAGTCTCTGAGTCTCATCTTAACAGACATTCGCCAGAGGGACGGTCGATCCAGCCATATGGACGGGAAGTTATAGCCTCATCCACCGGGAAGCGCGAGAAACGGCGCCGAGGAAAAAGCTGGCGCACCGGACAGGATAGAAATGGGAACTGGGTGTTGGCCCTGATACGGCGACAATCATTATGTTAGTCGCTGTTTTTCTGGCCCCATTTGAGTGCCGAGCCGAATGGTAAACTTGCGAACTGCTTCAACGGCCTGGGCCGGTGCCAAGAAAATCGAGCCGGTTCAGCCTCTTGGGCGTCACCCGCCCGGAATCTGCGCGCCGGTGGCCGCGTCGCTGGTGTTGGGGGCTTTAACCAGGCCCCCGAGAAATGCAATTGTCTGCTTCAACCTGAGCCCATCCGGGAATGTCAGGTCAATCAAACTTGAAGGGGGTTTCGATGAAACGTTTTCTAGCCGCAGTGGTGGCATCTGCCGCCTTGTCGACCTCGGCCGCCTTGGCCGCCGACGCCAATGCACCGTCCTATGACAACGGGCCGGTGTGGGACTACGCAGCCGTAAAGACCAAGGATGGCCACTTCGACGATTATATGAAGTGGCTCTCGACGGAATGGAAGGGACAGGAAGAGGCACTGAAGCAGGCTGGCGTGATAATGGATTACAAGGTCCTCGTGGTGACAGACCCGCGCGCCAACGACCCGGATGTCTTTCTCGCGCAGGAATACAGGAACATGGCCGCGTTCGACACGCCGGTGGCGCAGCAATATGCGCTGTACGCGCGGATCTCGGGGCCGCTCGTCAAAGCAAGCAAAGAGCAGGAGGCACGCGGGGCCATTCGCACGCTCATGGGCGACGTGATGGTGCGCGAGGCGATTCTGAAATAGCGGTTGCGTTCCATAAAGTGGACAAAGCGCCCCGGCCGCGCAGTCGGGGCGCTTTCACGGCGGAAAACAAAAAATTCAGGCCCGATACGCCTTGCGCACCGGACAGGAGAATACAATACCAATACCAATACGGGGACGCCCAATCCGTTTTCCGAACTTCGCCGTGGCTCGCCTTGGCGACAAACAAAAACATTTGATGCGTGGAATGGCGTTGAAGGGATCTACGCCAGACGCGCCGAGGGCGGTATATCCTTGCGATGGCCCGTCTCGCCCGCATCGTCGTCCCCGGGTGTCCACACCACGTCACGCAGCGCGGCAATCGCCGCGAACCCATCTTCTTCGAACCCGGCGACCAGGAAATCTATCGCGACCTGCTCGCCGAGCACTGCCAGAAAACCTCCGTCTCCGTCTGGGCCTATTGCCTGGGTCGGAGCAGCGCACTCTATTCTCATTTGCAGTCGCCTGAGTCGCAGCTCTTTATTGCCTCGTCTATTTCAGCAGAATCTGTCATGATGTTGCCCTACCACTCATTAGGGGGGAAACCATGATACGCGATCGAATCGCCGCTTTGTCCGCCTTTACCGGGCGCGGCGGCGGGCTCGCCCTGTGCGCCGCAACCTTGTGCGCGGCAACGGTTGTGCCAGCCAGCGCCGGAATCGTGAAGTTCGATGTTCACGGCGCGACCGCCACCGACCCCACCGCGATCAACGTCAAGGGCGCAATCACCGGCGCATACGAGGACACCAGTTTCGCGACCCATGGCTTTGTGCGTGCGCCCGACGGGACTATCAAATCTTTCGACGCTTCCGGCTCGATCGCCACCTTACCCAACGCTATCAGCGGCAAAGGTACGATCGCCGGCGACTACGCCGACGGAAGCTTCACCTTTCACGGGTTCGTTCGCTCCGCTCATGGCGCGATCACTTCCTTCGACCCCTCCGGATCGATCCTCACGGCGGCCACCGGCGTCAACGACAATGACACGATCGCAGGCTATTTCATGGACGGTAGCGGCGTGACGCACGGATTCCAGCGAACAAGCGACGGCACGATTACCGTGTTCGATCCCAAGCACTCGACCTTCACCGTTGCCAACGCCATCGACAACAAGGGCACGATCTCGGGTTATTTCATCAGCAGCATCGACGGCGCCTATCACGGATTTCTGCGCACTCCGGTCGGCAAATACAGGACGTTCAGCGTTTCTGGCGCGATCGTCACCGAGTCCAACACCGTCAACAAGACGCGTGCGACCGCGGGCGTGTATGCGGACAGTGATGGTGTCTACCACAGCTTCGCGCGAAGCTCGACGGGTACGATCACGACATTCGATCCCACAGGAGCCATCACCTCCTTCGCCAGCGGCATGAGCGACGACGGCACGATTGCCGGCGACTTTATCGATACCAACCACGTACAACACGGGTTCGTGCGCGCGACCGACGGCACGATCACACCGTTCGATCCAAAGGGTTCGGCCGACACAGTCGCCTATGGCATCAACGACTCAGACGCTGTCACCGGGCACTATGTCGACAGCAACAATGTGGATCACGGGTACGTTCTCGCGCCGTAGTAATCTGACCGCCCTGCTACAGACGGCCATACGCTCTGTACATAGCGCAACGGTGCGCGAGGGATCCGGCCGCCCCCGGTACCCGGAGCAATCAGCGGCTAAAACCGCCAAAAAAAATAAGGGGACGCTTAATCGATTATAGTAACAGGGGCACGGCTTACGTCATCGCTATGGTCGCAGAAATACATTAGGCGTCCCCACGTTCCAGCAGTCCTCTAAAAGGGCGGAGCAGCGAACGGGGACGCGGAAAATAAGGAAAATAAGGGGACGCTTATTCGATTATAGTAACAGGGGCACGCCTTACGTCATCGCTATGGTCGCAGAAATACATTAGGCGTCCCCACGTTCCTAATGTGTGGGCAACGTGGATCGTTCACCCGCTACCATCCGAACCCCGCGCTGAATGCTTCCAATGGGTCCCGGCGGCTGGGGAGCGGACAAATCCGCACCACTTCCGAATCGCAAGAAATAGGATCAGACTCGTATTGGGACTCGCCGCGACCGCGGGTGCACCGGGCAGAATAGAAGCGAGAACTGGCTAATTCTCGTGCAACCGGAGAGCGTGATCCTTCATTACCCGGGCAATTTTCCCGACAATCACTTCGGCGGCGGATTCATACGGAGGTAAGGCAGGCCACCATTGATTTTCGAATTCTCTGCCCAAACGTTTCGATGGAAGCCCGGCGGCAATCCCGACTGTAATTGCGCGGTGGTCAATCCTGTGATGCCTGGATCGTTGGCGATGTTGCCCGCGCCCTGGCTGAGATTCGTGATTCCGCTCGTGTCTGTATCCCAATACGTATCATCAAGGCTGCCGGCCGGTGAGTCGTCATCGCCGATGAGACCACCGAGCAGACTTCCTGTCCCCGCGCTCACGCTGCCGGTCGAATACGAGTAGTTGATGCGCGCATCATAGACGACTGCTTCGTTCCACCCCAAGAGTCCTCCAATGTCAGAATCGTCGCCCCCCAATGCTGGTCCGGTAGCATAGGAATTCGAAATAGTGCCGTTCGAAAAGCCGACCAGGCCGCCGATAATGCTTTCCGATCCGCCTGAGACCGATCCGGTCGCATAGGAATTCTCGATAGTGCCAAAAATACTGTTTTGATTGTCCGAATTCACGCCCACGAGCCCCCCTCCTTGGCCCCTTGGGCCCTTCAGCTTTACGTTTCCGGTTGCATGAGAATCGCTGATCGTACCACCATTGTAGCCTACGAGCCCTCCCCCGTACGAATGCCGTTCCGCCAGGATGCTTCCGGTCGCATAAGAACCGATAATCGAGCCCGCACTTAGGCCGACAAGGCCGCCAACCGAGCTTACTCTCCCTGTCACTGCAGCCGTCGAATACGAATTGGCAATCGTTCCTCCGGTGCGCCCACAGCAGCCGCCCCCGCTCGAACCCACAAGGCCGCCTATGGACAAGGCCGTGCTCGTCCTCCCGGTTCCGCTCACCACGCCGGTCGTATAGGAGGACCGGACCGTGCCCGCCTGGTCATAGATTTCCCCGGTAAGCGCGCCGACGCCAACAAATCTGACAGGACAGCTGATGGTCGCATTCACAAGTCCGATGTCGCTCAGCGTCCCGTTCGCTAGCTCCCCACACAGACCTTCGACGAGATACCCGTCGGAGTCCTGCGAGGGCCCGCTCACGGAAAGGTTCGAGATCGTATTCCCAAGGCCTTCGAAGGTGCCGTTAAATGGGGTAGGAACAGGCGAACTGGCGTAGGTGCCGTCGCCTTTGGCGTTGTAATTCCTGGCCAGCGCAAAATCGCCGATCGGGTTGTTCGCAATGTCGCTCGCGAGCGACTTGATGTCACCCACAAGCGTGTAGGGGCTTCCGTTGATGGTTAGTTGGCTGGAAAGGTTTGCGAAAGTGACGTTTCCCTTTGGGCCAAACGATAAAATTCCATTCGCGCCGCCATCATCAGTCGTGAGTGTGAGGCCAGAGAGTTCGACGACCGAAACGGGCTTGTCAACGATGATCGATTGATACGCGTCAAGCACCAGCCTGTTCGAGGTCGACCATGTCAGTAGCGCCTTGACCTCGATATCGTCCGCCTGAACGCCGGAGCCGGTCGTCGTGACGGTGACATTGCCGGAGGCGAGAAAGCCTTCGAGGTCGCCAACATTCAGCACCGCTTTCTTGTCCGTCGGCGCGCAGATGCCGCCCGAACATGACATGTTCTGCGTCGCACCCGAAGAGATAGTCACGGCGGCGACGGCGGGCGTCGCCGAGCAGGCGAGTGAAACTGATATTGCGAGCACTAGCGTAGGACGGTGCATCGCTTCCCTCCGATTGGAGCCGCAGGACTGTACTCGCTCGGAAAGCGCATGGCGATGGACCGTGCACCGGGCAGGATTCGAACTGGAAGGTCATCGATCCCGTTGCCCATTATGGGCGCGTCTGTCATTTGCCCCACGGGATCGGTCACCGGATAAAAGCCAAAGTCCGGGAACAGGTTCGCGATCTCGCTGTGCGCCCGCTCTCTCACCTGCCGCGTCGGATCATTGGTGCAACCCCGGCAAACAGATATTCGCAGCCTGGGTCGTCCGGATCGTGCGCCAGAATGCGGTCGTAGAGGCCCGTATTTTCCACGATCGCGCGGCCGACATCTTCATCGAGCAGGAATCCGGCGGCGACTTCGCGGGCCGCGGCCTCGCGGAGCCTTTTGATGAAAACATCCCGTGTGGCATAGCGCGCCTGAAGGCTTGGGCGCAGATCGTGGCGCGCGCGGCGCTCGGCCTCGGTGCGAGCGAATGGAACGAAGCTGCCATCGAAGCGCGCGGTGGCCCACGCAAATCCCGTTTCCGGCGCGCGCTCGTTCCAGCCCGTGTGCGTGCCGAGCGGTACTTCCAGCTCGATCAGCCGGACGCCGCCGCGATCGTTGCCGTCGGTGTCCGGAGCGGGCACGAGCGTGCCGAAGGATGGACCATGAGCAGGAGGAATCCGGTCGGCAATTCCCTCGGTCTGAAATCGCGATCCAAAGTCGAGCCGCGCTTCGTGCAGATTGTCGTCTGGCGGAGCGACGCCCATTCCTTTGGGAAAGGCTGCAAGATAGCTCGTGACTTTGACAAGCGTCCCGTCCGCGAGGTGAGGATAGGCGCTTGGAGGTGGGGGCGCGCCTCCCGCCGACCACCGATCGAGCGCAAGAAGCAGGGCTCGCATCGGCAGATAGTGATCGGTCGCAGAGACGCAGTTGACGTAGGGCGCACGAGAATGAGCGCGTCCCACATAGTGTTGCGCACCCATGAACGCGTAGATTCTTGCGTTTGCCGCCGGCTCCACGTCCTTCGTGCCATCCGGCGTCGTGGCGATGAGAGAGCCGTCCCGGTTCCAGAACTCCGTCGAGGTGTTGGCGACGATGATCTTCGGCAAATGGCCTTTTGCATCGCGCGCGCGATCAAGTCTTGAGGCGGTCTCGCCGGTGACAGGATCTTTCGATGGAGCGAATGAGAATGGAAATGCGTCGGCCGGGTAGTCGTGCTCCTGGAGCATCGAGGGATGGCGCGTCGGCTGGGCGAAGCGGCTGTTGAAGCCGGCGGAGCCGCCGCCGCCGCNNGTACTTCGAGATACGCGCCCTGAAACGCGAGCCGTCCGCTCTCGTCGACATCGAGTCCGTCATGCATCATGCGGCCGATCAGCCGCGCCGACTGACTGATGCCAAAAATCAAGACCTGCCGTGGCGCCGGGTTTCCCAGGAACGGATGATCATGGAACCAGGCGAGGATATCGCGGATGCCCGCGAGACCGGCGCCAGTTACGTACGGGTCTTTTGCGATGTACGTCAGCTCATAGATAATCCCCGGCTTCAATCCACCAGACAGTCGGACGCGGCCCGGTCCACCGGCTTGTAAAGGCGCGACGAAGGTCCATCGGTTGCGCGGAACCGGCCGGCGCATGTCGTCTGGGCGCGTACGCTCGGTGAGAAGGGCTGCCGGATCGTCGCCGGCCGCGGGTTCGTAGGTCAGGCCTGCGAGGCCCGCATAGGTCGCAATATCTGTCGGCGCATCGACAATGAATTCGTTTTCGATTCGGCCGGTGATCGAGCTTCCGCCGGGCTCGTGTGCGATCGGCGGTGCGAAGACGAGCGGTTGCGCACCGGGCTTCTGCGGCGCGACATCCCAGGTCCAGGCGGAGAACAGAAGCGTGAAACCATGGCGCATGAGAAATCCGTCGCCCTCGTCCGCCGCAGTGGTGGGATCGTTGTTTGCTGGAGAACGCCCGTTCACTTGCCCCAGCATGGCGATGTTGCCACGGTTGTTGACGTCGTAGATCAGTGTCGTAGGCAGAGACTTCAGCGGTCTCAGCATCACGAACTCGCTCGTGAACGTCACGAGCCCNNGCGCGCGCTTGAGATCGACGATCCGCGAATTGGCGGGGAGATTGGAATCCAGAGAGAAGTGGGCGATACCGCGGATCTTTTCGTACGGCCCGCTTTTTCCGAAGGTGACACCGGGCGCAAATGGCGACCGCGCGACAATGTCGACGCGCTCCACGGCCGCCATGGACCGGTCCGCCACAGATGCCGCCAGCAGCGCGAGCAATACGATCAGCGACTTCATTGGACCCTCCTCAGCTAGAGCGCGTTACGCTCATATAGAACCAAAGCGT
>PKWC01000173.1 GCA_003131925.1 Alphaproteobacteria bacterium
CATCCCGACAAGGTCTGCGACCGCATTTCCGATGAGATCGTGGACGTCTTCTTTCGGGAAGCGTCGAAGAACGGATTCGCCGCAAAGGATCTTCGCGTCGCCTGCGAGACGATGGCGACCACGAACCGCGTCATCATTGCCGGCGAAACGCGCGGACCAAAAAGCGTCGCAACAGACATGATCACCGACGCGGCGCGCAAGGCCATCCGCGACATCGGTTATNNGCGATCAGGGCATCATGTTCGGTTACGCCTGCCGCGAGACCCCCGAACTCATGCCCGCGCCAATCCTTTACAGCCACAAGATTCTGCGGCTGATGGCCGAAGCGCGGAAATCTGGCCGCGAGCCCAAGCTTGGACCCGACGCCAAGAGTCAGATCACGTTGCGCTACGCGAACGGCGTGCCGGTTGAGGCCGTCCAGATCGTGATTTCGACGCAGCATGTCGATGAGGCGCTCACCTCGCACGATGTGCGCGAAATCGTCGAGCCGTATGTCCGCCGCGCATTGCCGGCAGACTGGATCACTGCGGATACGGTTTGGCACGTCAATCCCACCGGAGCCTTCGTCATCGGCGGACCCGACGGCGATTGCGGTCTCACCGGACGGAAGATCNNCGCGCGCTATCTGGCGAAGAACATTGTCGCTGCAGACCTCGCCGATCGCTGCACGATCCAGATCTCCTATGCGATCGGCGTTTCCGATCCGCTGTCGCTTTATGTCGATCTGCATGGCACCGGGCGCGTGAACGAGGCCAGATTGCAGAAACTGCTTCCGGAGCTCGTAAGCCTGAGGCCTCGCGCGATTCGCGATAGATTGGAACTCAATCGCGCGATCTATGCGCGTACGGCCGCCTATGGCCACTTCGGCCNNGGCGGCTTCTCGTGGGAGCGCACTGACGAGCTTGCGCCGGAGCTCACCCGCACATTCTGACGTGGATCAATCCAGCCAGCCCGAACGCAGGCGGCGTTTGCTCTTTGGCCGCCGCAAGGGGCCCGGGCTCTCTGCGCATCAGGCCAATCTTCGTGCAATGTTGCTGCCGCGGCTGCGGCTGCCCCTCGAGCCCGATATCGACCCGGCTGCGCTCTTCGCTTCAGGCGTTGCCGATGTCTGGCTCGAGATCGGCTTCGGTGCCGGCGAGCATTTGCTCTGGCAGGCACAAAATCATCCCGATGTCGGCATCCTCGGCGTGGAACCTTACGAAGCAGGCGTCGCAAAGCTTCTGTCGAAGGTCTTTTCTCTTGCTGCCCAAGGAGAAACCCGCGATCCGATTCCCAACCTTCGCATCCACGAAGGTGACGCGCGCGACGTTTTGGAGACGCTGCCGGAAGCGTGCCTGGCCAGAGTGTTCCTTCTCTTTCCCGATCCCTGGCCGAAAACCCGGCACCACAAGCGACGCTTCATCCAGATGGATGTGCTCGACGCCCTTGCTNNGCGATGAAACGGGACGCCGAGTTTCGCTTTGCAAGCGATGATGCCGGCTATGTAGAATGGACTCTCGAACGTTTGCTCGCGCACGACTCATTCGTGTGGATGGCGGAACGGCCACAGGATTGGCGTCGGCGCCCCGCGGATTGGGCGCCGACTCGTTACGAACAAAAGGCACTCCACGGCGTGCCCGTATTTCTGAGATTTCGGCGAGGCGAGAGACGTCGCGGGCTCTTGCAAACGGACGGGCCGAAGCGTAGATAGGCCCCCATCCCCGACAACAGAAAAGCTGTTGTGTGGCAGTCGCAAGACCGCCGCGGGGGACGGGTTTTGCCTTTGCCGGCGCCCAGAATTCCTGTGATCGAAGGAGACGCGCGATCTTAAGCGCAGTGTCGCATTTGGAGCCCATCATCTCTCCGGCCGTCGAGGCGGCCGGCTATCGGCTCGTACGCCTGAGGCTGACGGGTGGGACGCGCCGGACCTTGCAGATCATGGCGGAACGCGCCGACGGACAGATGACGGTCGAGGATTGCGCGCGGCTGTCGCGTGAGCTTTCGAAATTTCTCGAAAGTGAGGATGCCATCGAAGAGGACTATGTGCTCGAGGTGTCATCGCCGGGGATCGATCGGCCGCTGACGCGCCTCATTGATTTCGCGCGCTGGGCCGGACACGAAGCGAAAATCGAACTCATGGCGCCAGATTCCGGCGGCCGAAAGCGTTTCAAGGGTTTGCTGCTGGGCCTGGACGGCGGCAGCGTCGTCATCGAAGTCGAAGGCGCGCGACTTGCATTTCCGTATGGCAGCATCGCCGAAGCAAAACTCGTGCTTACCGACAGGCTGGTTGAAGAAGACTTGAGGGCGCGCAAACCGAGCGCCTGAACGGGAGACGCATATCATGGCCGCCATTGCCGCCAACAGGACCGAACTTTTGCAAATCGCCGACGCGGTTGCACGCGACAAGTCCATCGACAAGTCGGTGGTGCTGCATGCGATGGAGGAGGCCATGCAACGCGCCGCGAAGGCGCGCTACGGCAGCGAGAACGAAATTCGCGTCGAGATCGACGACAAGACAGGCCAGACGCACGTCTCTCGCTATCTCCACGTCGTGGAGATGGTCGACAACGACAAGACGGAGATTGCGCTCGAAGACGCGCGTGTACGGAACCCGGCGGCGCAGGTGGGCGACATCATCGCCGAGACCTTGCCGCCGGTCGATTTCTCGCGGATTGCCGCGCAGGCCGCAAAGCAGGTGATCGTGCAGAAGGNNCGCGACGCCGAGCGCGAGCGCCAGTACGAGGAGTACAAGGACCGCATTGGAGAGATCATCCACGGCGTCGTGAAGCGGGTGGAGTTTGGCTCCGTCGTCGTTGACCTTGGCCGTGCGGAAGGAGTCGTGCGACGTGACGAGATGATTCCGCGCGAGAGTTTCCGAACAAACGACCGCATCCGCGCCTACATC
>PKWC01000128.1 GCA_003131925.1 Alphaproteobacteria bacterium
TAGCCCACAAGGGGAGAGGGAACTTCACGCGCTAAATTTCCAGCGCTGATGCAAGACTCGGATTCCCCCTCCCCCTTGTGGGAGAGGGATGCAGATACGTGTTGGGCATTCTGTTCTGAAGCGGGTGAGGGGTACTTCGTACCCGTCGCGCCAATCTGAAATCCGCTTACGCAGATAGCCGCTTTTCCTCGCCCCCTTTGTGTGGGGATGGAAAATGCATTCATACCGCCAGCGCCTGTTCCAAATCCGCTATCAAATCGTCCACGTCCTCTATGCCGCAGGAGAGGCGCACGAGGGAATCGGAGATGCCGAGGCGGGCGCGCTGGCCGGGCGGCAGCGAGGCGTGGGTCATGATGCCGGGATGTTCGATCAGGCTTTCGACGCCGCCGAGACTCTCGGCGAGGGTGAAAAGGCGGCAGCGTTCGAGAAAGCGCTTCGTGCCGTCAAGATCGCTTCTGAGGATCACGGTCACGACGCCACCGAAGGCGCTCATCTGCCGCGCCGCGAGCGCGTGCTGCGGATGGCTGTCGAGACCGGGATAGACGACGCGCGCGACTTCGCCGCGCGTCTCCAGCCAGCGGGCGATCTTCATCGCGTTCGACGAATGGCGCTCCATGCGCAGGGCGAGAGTCTTGACGCCGCGAAGCGCGAGGAACGAGTCGAACGGCCCCTGGATCGCGCCGACCGCGTTCTGCAGGAATTTGAGCCGATCGGCCAATTCGCGGTTTTCGCCCACCACGGCCACGCCGCCGACCATGTCGGAGTGCCCGTTCAGATATTTCGTCGTCGAATGCACCACGATGTCGAAACCCAGCTCAAGCGGGCGCTGCGCATACGGCGTGGCGAAGGTGTTGTCGGCGACGGCGAGAATTCCCCGCTGCCGCGCGAGCCGCGCGATTGCTTCGAGGTCGGCAAGACGAAGGAGCGGATTGGTCGGCGTCTCCACCCAGATCATTTTCGTCTCGTCGGTGAGCGCGCTTTCGAGTGCGGCCGGATCGCTCAGATCCACGAAGCTGAAGCCCAGCCCGGCGGAGCGCCGCTTCACGCGGTCGAAGAGGCGGAACGAGCCGCCATAGAGATCGTCGCTCGCCACCACGTGGTCGCCGCTGTCGAGCAGTTCGAGCACGGTCGCCATGGCCGCAAGGCCCGAGGCAAAGGCAAACGCGGCCGTGCCGGTTTCGAGATCGGCGATGCAGCGCTCGAAAGCGGCGCGTGTGGGATTGTCGCTGCGGGAATATTCGTAGCCCTTGTGCACGCCGGGGCTTTCCTGCGCGTAGGTCGACGTGGCGTAGATCGGCACCATTACCGCGCCCGTCAGCGGATCGTGGCTTTGCCCTCCATGAATGGTGCGGGTCGGGAAGGCCAACCGATTGCGCCGCCCGCTCACGGGCTGAGCCTCAGATGGTTGAGGAGATCGACGCGGGTGATGAGGCCGACGAAACGCACGCCGTCGAGCACGATCGCCACTTCATTGCGCTCGAAGAGGGGCGGCAGCGCATCGAGCCTGTCGGTGATCTGCATGGTGTGGAGTTCGCGCGTCATCGCCCTATCCACGCGCTCGCGGAAACGCTGGACGCGGTGCGCGTCCTTTCCTTCGACGAAGGCCAGAATGTCGCTCTCGTCGAGGATGCCCACCACGCATTCTTCGTCGACCACGGGAAGCTGCGACACGTCGGCGTCGCGCATGCGGTTGTAGGCGACGAGCAGCGTATCGCCGGGCGCCACGGTGACGGCGCCGCCGCGGTCGAAGCGCCGGGTGATGAGATCGCGCAGATCGCCATGCAGCTCGCGGTCGGCGAGTCCCTGCTCGATGATCCAATGGTCGTTGTAGATCTTGGAAAGATATTTGTTGCCGCTGTCGGGCACGAGCGTGACGACACGCTTCGGTGTTGTCTGCTCGCGGCAATAGCGCAAGGCGGCGGCGAGCAGCGTGCCCGAAGACGAGCCCGCGAGAATGCCTTCCTTGGCGAGCAGCGCGCGCGCCGCCTCGATTCCCTCCTTGTCGGAGATCGAATAGACGCGCGACACGAGCGAGAGATCGGCGTTCGGAGGAATGAAATCTTCGCCGATGCCTTCGGCGGCCCAGCTTCCCGCCTGGACAAGCTGGCCGGTGCGCACATAGGGGGCGAGGATCGAACCGACCGGATCGGCGAGCACGATCTCGACGTCAGGCGCGACGCGGCGCAGGAATCGGCCGATGCCCGTCAGCGTGCCGCCGGATCCCACGCCGATGACGATCGCCTGTAGATCGCGATCCATCTGCTCCCAGATTTCGGGCCCTGTCGTGTCCTCATGCGCCTTCGGATTTGCAGGATTGGCGAACTGATTGACGAAGTAGGCGCCGGTCTCGCGCGCGAGCTTTTCGGCCTTGTCCTGGTAATAGTCGGGATGGCCCTTGCCGACATCGGAACGCGTAATGCGCACTTCGGCGCCGAGCGCGCGCAGATGCTGGATCTTCTCCCGCGTCATCTTGTCGGGGACGATGAGAAGCACGTGATAGCCTTTGAGGATTCCGGCCAGTGCAAGGCCGAGACCGGTATTGCCGGCGGTCGCCTCGACGATCGTGCCGCCGGGAGCGAGGCGGCCGTCGCGTTCGGCGGCCTCGATCATCGAAAGGCCGATGCGGTCCTTGATCGACCCGCCGGGATTCTGGTTCTCGAGCTTGGCGAAGAGCCGGCATGACCCGGTGTCGAACCGCGTGAGCTCCACCATCGGCGTGTTGCCGATCAGCTCAAGCGTCGAGCGGACCGGTCTGTTGCGGGATGCATCCGCCATGAGGGAGTTCCTGTCTTTGCCGCAGCACCATAGCGAAACAAACGGTGCAGGAGCAGTTCGAAACGCATTAATTCCTGTGAGAAAAGGTCCTCGGCGCGGCTCACCTGATTTTCCGCCGTTGCCCCTCACCCACATTGGAGTGGTAGAGAACCCTCGCGTTCAACCCCTCTCCCACGAGGAGAGGGGATTCCGCGCGCTGATTATCCAGTGTTGATGCAAGACTCCGATTCCCCCTCTCCCCTTGTGGGAGAAGGATGCGAGAACGGGCGGCGATACCGCTCAGTCGCGGGTGAGGGGTAGTTCAAGTGAGGGACGTTGGAACATGAACTTCTGCAGCGACAATGCTTACGGCGCGGCGCCGGAGATGCTGGAGGCGCTTGCGGCGGCGAATGACGGCGCGGCGGCTTCCTACGGCGAAGACGCCCTCACGCAGCGCCTTCAGGCCGAAATGTCGCGAATCTTCGACCGCGAGGTCGCGGCCTTTCCGGTGATTACCGGCACGGCTGCAAACGCGCTGGCGCTCGCCACCACCGTGCCGCCGCATGGCGCGGTCATTTGTCAACGAGGCTCGCACATCGTCTCCGACGAGTGCGGAGCGCCGGAATTCTTCACCCATGGCGCAAAACTGGTGACCGTCGAAGGACGGGACGGCAAGCTCGTGCCCGAAGCGATCGACGACGCGCTATCGCAATTCATCAAGGGTTGCGTGCATCATCCGCAGCCTGCGGCCGTCAGCGTCGCGCAAGCCTCCGAACTCGGTCTCTGCTACGCGCCGCGAGAGATACATGCGATTGCGTCGCTCGCGAAGCGCCATGAGATGAAGCTGCACATGGACGGCGCACGGCTTGCCAATGCGATCGCGCATCTTGGGTGCACGCCCGCCGAGGCGACATGGCGCGCGGGCGTCGACGTGCTCTCTTTCGGCGCGACGAAGAACGGCGCGCTGGGGGCGGAGGCCGTCGTGTTCTTCGATCCCGAACAAGTGCGCGACTTCGAATTCCGCCGCAAGAAATCCGGCCATCTTCTGTCCAAGATGCGCTTCGTCTCCGCGCAGCTCGTTTGCGCGCTCGAGGAGAATCGCTGGCTTGCCTGGGCGGCACGCGCCAATGCGTTCGCGGGCCGTCTCGCGCGCGGACTGGCGGAAATCGGAAGCATCGAGATTGTCCACCCCGTCCAGGCCAGCATGATTTTCGCTTTCATGCCCGACGCGATGGTTGCAAGGCTGCGCGCGCAAGGCGCCAGCTTCTACGAATGGGCGCCGTCAGACGGGCGGCGCACGCTCGTGCGCCTCGTCACCTCGTTCATGACGCCCGAGAGCGACATCGAGCGGCTGATCGCAATCGCGCGTAGTTGATACGCCTCAGATGCGGCCGAGCAGGGTGATCGTCCCTTCTTCCGACGTGTTGCCCGAGCTTGCATACAGGTAGTCAAAGCCAAGCCCTACCGACCATGCGCCGGTTGAGATCGCCAACCCGCCGCCGGCCACTGCATTGCCATGAGCGGGTTTCGGTCCGCTGATCTGGAACTGGTCGATCGGCGTGACGCCGGCGAAATTCGCCGTCACGCTCTCCTGGCCGTTGGCGAAGTCGTAGCGATAGCCGGCGCGGCCCTCCGGCTGGAACAGGAAATCGCCGAAATTGAGATCGTCGCGCACATCGACGCCGGAAAAGGCCCTCAGCGAGGACGCGTAGTTGGGTTCGACATGAAGATCAAATCCGTCGCCGACCTGGCCGCCGCCATGCGTCTCGGTGTAGCCTTCCTGGCGCATCGCAAGCCCGTCCAGGCTGATCTGCGGCATGACCGCTGCACCGATCCAGTTGTACTGAAGGCCGGCCGTCGCTCCGCCGGCCATATATTCCGCGGGACGCACGTCCTCGGCGGTGCGGGTAAATCCCTGGAGATCGATGGTGCGGCTACCCGCCAGATGCGCGTAACCAACGCTCGCCTGCGTGTCGAGGAAGAATCCCCTGCCGTGCCAGTCGGTGTAGCCGGTCGCCATGTACCATTCGGATTGGGTTTTCTGCAGCACCGGCGCCTTCGCACTCATGCCGCCGGAGAAGAAGGTGAAGGCGCCGCCATAGCGGCCGTCCGCGGGATCGCCCTCATCGGCGCCGAGCACGAAGCCGAAGCCCGTGTCCACGAAGCCGGTGCCGTCAGGCGTATTGTCCTGGTTCAGGCGCTGCACGAATTGCTGCCCCCACATGGTCAAGTCGCCCTCCTGGTTGGCATATTCGCGCAGCGTGCGCTGGCGCGCCGCAACGACGTCCGTCGCCTCGTCGGTGAGCGAAATGGCGAGCGCGCGGCTGGCGCCGGAGACGTCGGGCGCGAACGCCGCATACGCCGCCTGGGCCTGCTGGGAGTTCACGACATTGTTGAGCAAAGCCGCGCCCAGCGAATCGTCGGTGGCCAGCGCTTCGTTCGCGTAGGGAAACATCTTCAACGCATAGCCGGTAAGACCCAGCGTCTGCGCCGATTTTGCGGTCAGATCGAGCACAATCTCCGAGTTCCCGGGGTTCGGGCCGCCGCAGGTGCTGTTTCCATTGATGTTCCAGGTGCAGAGCGCGCCGGTGAAGAGGAACGGGACGCTGGTCGCGAAATCGCTTCTGATCGTGGCGAGCTCGGCGGCCGAAATATCCAGAGCGCCGATGGGCGCGCTGAGGAGATCGAATACCGCCGTCTGGTTCTTGTTGTTGTTGTTGCCATGTCCCGGCACGAAATTGCCGATATAGCTGCCGAAGGTGATCTTGAAATTCGTGTCGTCGCCGATCATGGCGTTCTGCGCGGAGATCAGGGCGCCGGTTTCCGGGTTGACCGAGAGATTGAAGGGCTGGGACACGACGAGGCCGAGAGTTGCGCCCGTATCGACAGTGAATGATCCCGCGTAGAGCCCGACGACGTTGTTGGCGCCGAGATTGGCCGGCGTGTTCTCCAGATTGAGCGTGCCACCCGACGCGATCATCACGTCCAGGTGACTGCCCAGCGTCTCCGTGACCGCACCCGTCAGCGTTCCAAACGTGCCGATGTTCAGCGTATCGACGGCCCCAAGGGTCGCGGTGCTGTTGCCGCCGAAGCTGACATTGCCGGTGACGGTCGCCGGCGTCTGCGCGCTGCCGTTGACGGTCAGCGTATCGGCGCCGGTGCCGAAGAGAATGTTGCCAACCACTGTCCCCGAATTGTCGAAATTGACGCCCGAGGTGTTCACCGAGAGATTCGCAGCAACCGCGACCTGGCCGTTGTTCTTGAGCGTGGTCGTGACAGCCGAGATCGTGCCGCTGTTGATGATCGAAGTGAGCGATCCCGAGGCGTCATAGATGGCGTTGGCCGTGATGGAGGTCACGAAATCGGGGCTGGAGGTCAAGACGGAGGCGGAGATTGTGCCGCTGTTGTTGATGGTGGGCAGCGAGCCGAACTGCTGGATGCTGATGGCCGTCGCCACCCCGGCCTCAGGCCCCGTGACCGAGGCCGTGATGTTGCCGGAGTTGGATTCGTTGGAATTGGTCAGGCCCCCTGTTATATACGCGTAGTCGCCAATGAAGAGCGCATTGGCGGAGACGGTGGAATTCCTCGAGTTCGTCGTCGCCGAAGCCGAGATCGAGCCGCCGTTGAAGAGACCGCCGTCAAACTTCGTTGGCGCATTCATCGACGCTCCCACAATGCTGAACGTCGTGACGTTCGAATCTGCATTCGAAGACGCTCCGGCGATGGTTCCGCGATTGAGGAAGGAATTGCCCGGATCAGTGGGGTCATTGTAGACGCCGATCACGAGAGGTGACGTGGGCGAAGCATTTCCGATCGTCGGATTGATCAGGACAGTCGGGGCAGCGCCCACCGTGGAGATGAGCCCGCGTATGGTGGTCGTGTCGGAACTCGTGCTCGGACCGGCATTGTAGATTCCGTCCGTAACGCTCGCTCCGATTCCGAGCGCGGTGCCGGCCTGGGGCAAAGTCGTGTTGGTTGAGGCGGCGGTCGTCGTGCCGAAGGTCTGGATCTCTCCATTGTTGACGATGGCGCCGGTCAGGGTGCCGGTCAGCTGAATGCCCTCGGCGCCCTGTCCGGTTGCGGTGATCACCCCGCCCGACTGGATATTGAGATTGCCGGTCATCGTGCCGAGGAGATCTATCGCGATGACGTTGCCGAACGGCGTCGACGTCGATTTCGCCGATGTGGGCGACATGGTGAGCGCGCCGGCAATGTCGATGTCGCCCACGATATTCGTGCCGCTCAATTGCTTGATTCCGAAGGAGGAGTCGCCCTGCACCTTCAGGGTCGACCCCAATGCGAGATCGATAGCGACGGGAGAGGTGGCGCCCGCGGGAACGAGTCCCGTGAACGTGCCGCTGTCGATGTTGCCGGCCACCCCCTGTATGAGAATGCCGGTCTTGGTGGTTCCCGTGCCGGTCAGATCGACGACGCCGGTACTCTCGAATTCGCCCGTATAGCCGGTCGTGAGCTGGATGCCGGTTGCGTTCGTGACGCCCTTATAGCTGATCGTGCCCTGATTGTTGACCAGGGCATTGTCGGAATTGATCGTGACGGCCGCCCCTGTCGGCGGGCTGGTGGTGATGACGATCGAACCGTCGGATTCGATCGTGATGTTGCCGTCCTGGCTGGTGGTTTGCGGCGTGGTCACCTGCTTGGTGATGTCCGTGTCAGCAAGGACTTGCCCGGCGAGCAACGAGGCCGTGGCGGCGGAAAGCATCAGCGCGCGCTTGTTCAATGCGTACCTCTCGTCGTTAAAGGCCGGTAATTCTCAAGGGCCGATACGGCGGGGGCCCCACATCAGCCGCAGCGCCGCCCCTAGCGTGTCACCGCGTACCAAGGCACCTTAACCGCATTTCCGAGCGCCGCGCTAGACCCGTAACAGTCCATACTGCCTCAAGATTTTCCCGTTTCACCGGACGAACGGGGCGGCCCCGCAAATTGTGAACCGTGACGCCGCTTCACCTTGCGGATTTTGCGCCTTGCGGCAATCCGGCGGCCCGAAGCGGCGCCGGCGCGCCCGGATCCCGCGTGCGTGCCTGAATGAAGTGGCCGAGACGTTCCAAAGAGATGCGCGCTTCGGACAGGCCGGGAACCGCCTGAAAGAGATGCTCCATCCGGTCGTAAATCTCCACGCTCACCGGTATGCCTGCCTCGGCGGCGCATTCGCCGACGCGACTCGCGTCGTCGCGCAGGATCTCGAGGCTTCCGGCATGGACCATGAGCGGGGGAAATTCGCGGAACGGCGCGAACAGGGGTGAGGCATAGGGATCGGCAGGAGTGCTCTTCTGCAGGTAATGCCGCGCGCTGACGAAAAGCATCTCCCAGGAAAGCGCCGCGTCGCTCTTGGCGTTCTGCAGCATCGACCATCCCGACAAGGAAAGGTCGGTCCAGGGCGACATCGCCACGCAAGCTGCGGGCATTGGCAACCCCGCGTTGCGGATCGCGTGCAGGAGCGAGAAAGCCAGGCCGCCTCCCGCCTCGTCTCCCGCTACGACGATGCCGCCCGCAGCAATCCCATGCTGCACAAGATAGCGATAGGTGTCGACGGCATCACGAAGGCCGGCGGGAAAAGGATATTCTGGAGCGAGACGATAGGCTGGGGCGAACGCCGCCGCCTGCGCCGCGAGACACAGACCTGCGATCAGCGGACGATGCGTTGCCGGCGAACCCGCGACCAGGCCGCCGCCGTGCAAGTACAGAACGAGACGATGGGAAGCCGAATTGGGCGACCGGATCCATTCGCCCTTGACGGGACCCACCTGTCCGGCTTCGAAGCTCGCCTGCGCGGGCGCGGTCCCGAAGCGCTCGAACAGCGTATCGTACCGGCGGCGCAGTTCAGCGATGTCGCGGCCAGGACCGCTGGGGCGGCTCAAATGCGCGAGGCGCGCGGAGAGCGCGCTGTGCCAGCTCGGCATGGGATATCGGCGTTCAGATGTCGGGCATCAGTATGTTCCGATGCCCGACATCTGTCATCCTTCGACAAGCTCAGGATGAGGACAAGCTCAGGATGAGGAGAAGTCCTCATGGTGAGCTTGCCGAACCATTAGGCGGCGCGCGCTTTGCCTTCGATGATCTTCACATCGGCGCCGTTGATCGCAATGCGCCGGGGCTTTTGCTCGTCGGGAACAATGCGCTCCAGATCGACATGGAGCAGGCCGTTCTCGAGCTTGGCGCCACGGACTTCGACATTCTCGGCCAACTGGAAGCGGCGGTCGAACGCGCGGCCGGCAATGCCCTGATAGAGAAAAGCCGTCTTGCCCTGCTCACCACTCTCTTCGCGCTTGCCCTGAACGGTGAGCACGCCTTCGCGCACTTCGACGTTCAGATCCTTCTCGCCGAAACCCGCCACCGCGAGCGTGATGCGGTAATGGGTGTCGTCGGTGCGCTCGATGTTGTAGGGGGGATAGGTCTGGGTCGTGTCGTATTGCGGCACGGAATCCAGAAGGTCGAACAGCCGGTCAAAGCCGACGGTCGAACGGAACAATGGGGAGAAATCGAAACTTCGCATGGTTCACAGCCTCCTTTTCGAAGCGTTGTGGTTTGGGCTCGCCCATCATGGGCCGAACCTCTCACTATGCCCGGAAGCCCTCAGGCCTTTCCGGACATTCGATAGGTAGGAAGCACCATTCCGCGCTTCAAGAACCAGACCGCGCCCGGCTTACAGCCTCAACAAGTGTGCGAGCCCGAGGCCCCAGAGCAACAGCAGAACCAGATAGATAAAGGCATCCATCTGCGCCGGCCGTACCCGCAACCCGACGACGTCCCTGGCCAGGGTGAGAAGCCATGCGCCCTCCTCCTCATTGGCGGCGTCGCGCCACGTGCCGTTGCGCATCAGCGATTCCAGATTGTTGAGCACGCAGGAATTACGGTTGAACTGCCACTGAAGCGCGACCACGGGCACAAACGCCAGGTAGAAGAGAAGCGCGCGCGGCCACCATATTGTCCAGCCGCCGACGATGAAGATCATCACCGCAAAGTGCAGAAGGAAGCAGAAGCGCCCGAGCGCATCGCGCCCCTTGCGCGCGACCGCGCCGGCAGGCGGGGGAATCGCCGCGCTCATCGCGAAAAATCTTGCGCAGGGGCGCAGCAACTGTTGCAGAAGTCTCCGACCATGGACACCCCGGTTATCCCGCGCCGAGACTATGTTGAGCGCGGGCCGAGTCCAAGCCGTCCACCGGCGCAGCGCGATCAGCAAACTCATTTGCGGCGGCTCGTGCAACGAGTGAGCCGCCAAAACTGTCTGCGCGTAAATTACCCTAAAATTCGTCATGGCCGGGCCGTTGTCCCGGCTATCTATGAACACGGTGTCAGCAATGATTCCTCGCGACCTTCATCGCCGTTTACATGATGAACAACGGAAAGGCCGCTCGTTCCCCGACGCGGTGTTCATAGATAGCCGGGACAACGGCCCGGCCATGACGAGGATTGGGGTGCTGGCGTGACGCCCGACTCGACGAAACCGCGCCGACATCCAGTTGTGCAGACCCGGCGCGCATGCTCAAATCGCGGAGCGGGACATCTGCCGGACAGAAGGACGAATTCATGAGCTCTGACCAGATCAATCAGATCATCACCCAGATGGGTACGGCCATCGGCGCCGATTCGGGGCTCGGCGGCACGCTCAAATTCGATTTCGGTGAGCCCGGCAGCGTCCTCATCGACGGCAAATCCGTGCCGAACAAGGTGACGGACGGCGCGGGCCAGAACGCCGACTGCACGATCTCGGTAAGCCTCGAAACCTTCGAAAAGATGGTCAAGGGCGAGCTCGACGGCACCTCCGCCTTCATGCAGGGCAAGCTGAGAGTGGCGGGCGACATGGGCCTGGCCATGAAGCTCGGGCCCATCCTGCAAAAGGCCCGCGGCTAGTCCATCTTGGACGAGCTGCGGACGCGCTTCATCGCGAGCCGCGACGGAAAACGTCTTCGAACGGCGAGTTGGGAATCTGCGCCGGGCGTCGCGCGGCGCGGGGTCTGCGTTATCCTCGACGGACAAACGGAGTTTCTCGAGAAATACGGCGAGGTTGTCAGGGAGCTTGCCGCGCGCGGCTTCGCCGGCGCAGCGCTCGATTGGCGCGGACAGGGCGACTCCGAACGCACCCTCAGCGATCCCCTGAAAGCCCATGTCGGCGATTTTTCCGAATACGATTCCGATCTTCGGTCCTTCATGAATGACGTGGTCGCTCCGATGAGCGACACGCCACCGCTCGCGCTCGCCCATTCGATGGGAGCGCATATTCTCCTGCGCGCGCTCAAAGCAAATCCGCGCACCTTCACCGCTGCGGCGATGACCGCGCCGATGATCAGGACCAACGCCCGGGGGTTTCCTCTATGGCTCGTGCGCCTCATCTGCTCGACCTACAATCTCGCCGGCCTGACCGACGAATTCGTGTGGGGCATGCGCGACCGCGACCCGCTGCATATGGAATTCGAAGACAATCGCGTCACCTCGGACCGCGTACGCTTCGCGCGCGCGCAGGCGTTCCTGGCCGGGCATCCGGAAATCCGTCTCGCCGGCCCAACCTGGGGCTGGCTCGAAGCGGCTTTGCGTTCGATGACAGCCATACAAGCGCCGGGATTTGCCGAAACCATCGCGACTCCATGCCTTGTGCTCGGCGCGGGACGTGACCGCATCGTCGATACCGCGGCCGTCCGCGCATTCGCGCGTCGCCTGCCGAATGGCGCCTATGTCGAGCTCGCCGACGGCGAACACGAAATCATGATGGAGAACGATTCCATCCGTGCCCGATTCTGGGCGGCGTTTGATGCATTTGTCGAAAAGCACATACGTCCTCACCCTTCGACAAGCTCAGGGTGAGGAGAAAAGCCTCATGCTGAGCTTGTCGAAGCATGAGCTTGTCCAAACCGTGTCTCAGACGAGGAATCGCGACAGAATCTCCAGCGCCTCGGCATGGACGCGCGCGTCGCCGGCGGCGACGATGCGGCCGCCCTGGCCGACAGGCGCGCCGCTCCAATCGGTGATGACGCCCCCCGCATTCTCGACAATGGGAATGAGCGCCGCCACGTCCCACGCCGCGAGCGATGCCTCGACAATCAAATCGATATGCCCCAGCGCGAGCAAGCCATAGGCGTAGCAATCGCCGCCAAAATAACTCATGCGCGCACGGGCGCAGAGTTCTTCGAAGCCCGCGCGTTCCACGCTCGAGAAATAGCCCCAGGGATGCGTAGTCGACACCGCGGCAAGAGCAAGCGTCGCGCAGTCGCGCGTGCGCAGCGCGATCGCACCTGCCGGCGAATGAAACTCCCCGCGGTCGCAGTACGCAATGAAGCGCTCGCGAAGGACCGGCTGATCGATGATGCCGAGCACGCGCCGGCCCTCGTCCTCCAGCGCAATCAGCGTGCCCCAGGTGTGGCGTCCGGTGATGAAGGCGCGCGTGCCGTCGATTGGATCGAGCACCCATCGACGCCTGCTGCTGCCGGCCTCCAGGCCATGCTCCTCGCCGAGTATGCCGTCGTGTGGCCGCTCGCTGCGGATGAGCGCGCGCATTGCCGCTTCGGCCTCCCGATCTGCGGCTGTCACCGGATCGAATGCCATCTTGCCCTTGTCGATGATGTCCAGCCGCTGTCGGAAATAGGGCCGGATCACCGCGCCCGCCGCATCCGCGAGCCGGTGCGCAAAGGCAATCGTTTCCTGGTCCGGCATGGCTTTGCTTTCCCGGTTTGCCGCTATATTGCACGGCACGAACACGGAGGGGAGCGATGAAGACCGTCGTTGTGACCGGAGCCTCGACTGGAATTGGCTGGGGTTGCGCCAAAGTCCTCGTCGAGAAAGGCTTTCGCGTTCTGGGCAGCGTGCGCAAAGAGGTCGACGCAGAGCGGCTTCGGAACGAGTTCGGTGGGAAATTCACTCCGCTTTTCTTCGATGTCACCGACGAAGCGGCGGTGAGGCAATCCGCGTCCGCCACCGCATCGGTTCTCGGAAACGAACCTTTGTTCGGTCTCGTCAACAATGCGGGCATCGCGGTGGCCGGCCCACTCCTCTACCTCGATGTGGACGAATTGCGCCGTCAGCTCGAAGTAAACGTCACCGGACAATTCATCGTCACCCAGGCCTTCGCGCCTTTGCTTGCGGAGCATGTTTCGAAGCAGAACCGGGCCGGCCGCATCGTGATGATTTCATCCGTGGGCGGAAAGAACGCCTCGCCCTTCGTCGGACCATACAACGCCTCGAAATTCGCGCTGGAAGGTCTGTCGGAAAGTCTCCGCCGCGAGCTGATGCTGCTCGGCATTGACGTCATCGTGGTCGCGCCGGGCGCAGTTGCAACGCCAATCTGGGACAAGGCGGAACAGGTCGACGTGTCGCGCTACGCCAACACGCCTTACGCCACGTCGCTCAATGCGGTGCGCGACTACATGCTCGCGAACGGGCGCAAAGGTCTGAAGCCGGAGCGCCTCGGCCTCGCCGTGTGGCACGCACTGACGACCCCAAAGCCGAAAACACGCTATGTGGTGACACCCGACGCCTTCCAGAATTTTCTCGTCAACACGCTGCCCAAGCGCATGGTCGACCGCATGATCGCCGGCCGCCTCGGCCTCCTCCCGCGCCGATGATTCGCGGGGTACCCCTCACCCGCGCCGAGACGGTTGATGGTCCTCGTTCTCGGCCCCTCTCCCACAAGGGGGAGAGGGACGCAGATACGGGCGATGAATTCCGCTCAAACGCGGGTGAGGGGTCCAAAAACGCTGCGCGCTACCCCGCTTCGGCTTTGACCCGCTTGCGCAGGTGGGGGACCAGTTCTTTCTTCCGTAGACGGATCGATTGCGGCGTCACTTCGACGAGTTCGTCGTCGCCGATATAGGCAATGGCCTGTTCGAGGGTGTGCGGCACGAAGGGCGTCAGGCGCATCGCCTCGTCCTTCGAATGGGTGCGGATATTGGTGAGCTGCTTGGCGCGCAACGGATTGACGTCGAGATCATTGCCGCGGGAATGCTCGCCCACGATCATGCCGCGATAGACTCGGGTGCCCGGCACAACGAAGAGTTTGCCGCGTTCCTCGAGATACCAGAGCGCGTAGGCCACCGCCTCTCCCTCGGCCGTCGAAACCAGCACGCCGTTGCGCCGGCCCTCGATCGGTCCCTTGAATGACGCATAGCCGTGAAACATGCGGTTGATCACGCCGGTGCCGCGTGTGTCGGTGAGGAATTCGCCGTGATAGCCGATGAGCCCGCGCGAGGGCGCGAGGAACACGAGGCGCGTCTTGCCCGCGCCCGTCGGCCGCATGTCTTGCAGCTCGCCCTTGCGCTGGCTGATCTTCTCGATCACCACGCCCGTGTAGGGCTCATCGACATCGACGGTGACTTCTTCGATTGGCTCCAGGCGCTCGCCTGTGTCGGGATCGGTGTCGTAGAGGACGCGCGGCCGGCTGATCGAGAGCTCGAAGCCTTCGCGCCGCATGGTTTCGATGAGCACACCGAGCTGCAGTTCACCGCGCCCGGACACTTCGAACGCGGCCTCGCCGGTCTCGCGCAGTTTGATCGCGACATTTCCTTCCGCTTCGCGCAGCAGCCGGTCGCGGATCACGCGGCTTTGCACCTTGTCGCCCTCGCGCCCCGCCATCGGCGAATCATTGACCGAGATGGTGATCGCGAGCGTCGGCGGATCGATGGGCGGCGCGAACACGGGAGCTGTGACCTCGAGATCGCAGAGCGTATCGGCGACGGTCGCCGTCGAAAGGCCGGCGATCGCCACGATGTCGCCCGCTTCCGCACGCTCGACGGGGACGCGTGCGAGGCCGCGGAAAGCGAGCAGCTTGGTCGCCCGCGCCCTCTCGATTTCCACCCCGTCCCGCGACAGGGCCTTGAGATGGCGGTTGATGGTGATCGCGCCCGATTCGATGCGGCCGGTGAGAACCCGCCCGAGATAGGGATCGCCTTCGAGCGTCGTGACCAGCATCGCGAAGGGATGCGCGTCGCCCGCCAGCGCCACCGGGCGGGGCTTCGGCACGTCCGCCACGATCCTGTCGAACAGCGGCGCCAGATCGACGCGCTCGTCGGTGAGGGAGGCGACCGCCCAGCCCTGGCGTCCCGACGCGTAGAGTACGTGAAAATCGAGCTGATAGTCATTGGCTTCGAGAGCCAGGAAGAGATCGAAGATGTTTTCGAGCGTCTCTTTCGGCTGCGCGTCGGCGCGGTCGATCTTGTTGATGACGACGATGGGCTTCAGCCCCAACGCCAGGGCCTTGGAGAGTACGAATTTGGTCTGCGGCATGACGGATTCCGCCGCATCGACGAGCAACACGACGCCGTCCACCATCGACAGGATGCGCTCCACCTCGCCGCCGAAATCGGCGTGGCCCGGCGTATCGACGATATTGATGCGCACCCCCTTCCACGCGACGCTCGTGCATTTGGCGAGAATGGTGATGCCGCGCTCGCGTTCCTGATCGGTGGAATCGAGCGCGCGCTCCGCCACTTGCTGGTTTTCGCGCACCGCCCCCGACTGTTTGAGCAGCTGGTCGACGAGCGTGGTCTTGCCATGATCGACATGGGCGATGATGGCGATGTTGCGAATGTCCATTGCGCTCGGTGGTGGCGTGGGGCGCGCGGCTTATAGAGGAAGCCTGCGGGGAGCCGCAATGACGTCAGCGCAGGCTTTGGGTTACCAATTCAATTTGACCGCACAGCACCGCAGTTGGTGAAATGCGGGCGTAACTGCTGTGGGAACCTATCCCATGGCCGTCCGGTTACGCTCCGGTGAGTGCAAAGAGTTGTAATAAAAGGTCGCAAGACCGGCCCCAACACTCGCAATTCACGGACGCCATGCTAGGACATGGCCCGGGACGGGCATCGCACAAGGGGGCGAAATGGCGCCCGTGGCGGGGGCCGCCGGCGGAAAAACGGCATTCCGCCGCCAGGATCGATGAGGAATGAATATCACGTTCTCCAATCCGTTGCAGGCCGTGCCTTCGACCATGCAGGACATTCCCAGACACCGCCCCATCCCATTGGTTGCAAAATATAGCGTGATTGAACCCAAAGGGCCGCTCCGGTTGTTCGATACCGGGGCCATGATATGACCCGGTTGGATTGGTCCGATCCGCGGCACCGGCACCGCGTCTTCGCGGGCTTGGGTGTGCTCGCGTTGGTGCTCGTCGGCTGGGCCGTTTTTCACAAGAAGCCGGCAACGGCATCGGGCCCGCCGCCGGTTCCCGTGACCGTGGCCGTTGCCAAGCGGCAGGACATCGCGCTCTCGCTCACCGAACTCGGCGCGGCACAGGCCTGGACCAGCGTCAACGTGCTGGCGCAGGTGAGCGGAAAACTTCTCACCGTCAATTTCACTGAAGGCACCGAGGTCAAGGCCGGTGACCTCCTCGCGCAGATCGATCCCGCTCCCTATCAGGCGGCACTCGAACAGGCCCAGGGAACTCTGCGGCGCGACAAGGCCGCGCTTGCCGACGCGAAGCTCGATCTCGCGCGCTACAAAAGGCTCGCGGCGCTCAATTCGATCGCGACGCAGCAGGTTGACACGCAGGCCGCGCTTGTCCTCCAGGACGAAGGCCTAGTGCAGAGCGACGAAGGAACCGTGAAGACCGCCGCGGTCAATCTCGGCTGGACACGCGTCATCGCGCCGATCACCGGGCGGAGCGGTGTCCGCCTTGTCGATCCGGGAAATCTTGTCAGCACCAGCGGCTCCGTCGGGAATGCACCGGCCACTCCTGCTCCGACCAACGCATCGAGCGCCGTGCCATCGAGCGGCACCGGCATCGTCGTCGTCAATCAGATCCAGCCGATCGCTGTCACGTTCACCGTGCCAGAGGGGGATTTCCAGAATCTGGCGCAGGTGTCGAACGGCTTTCGTATTCCCTTGGTGACGCGCGCCTACAGCCAGGAGACCGGCGCTCTGCTCGATACAGGCGAGCTGAGCATCGCCGATAACCGCATTGATCCTTCCACAGGCACGATCGAGCTGAAGGCGCGCCTTCCCAACGCCAGGAATATGCTCTGGCCCGGTCAGTTCGTGAACGTGCAGCTGACGCTGCAGACGCTGCACAACGTCACGACGATTCCGACGACCGCGGTCAATCGCGGACCCAACGGCAGCTTTGCTTATGTCGTGCAGAAGAACGGGCGCGTGGCAATGCGGCCGTTGACCCTCGCGTCCACACAGGACGCGACCGCCATCGTCGCGAAAGGCGTCAAGCCCGGCGAGATTGTAGTAACCGACGGCCAGATGATCCTGAAAGACGGCTCGCTCGTCAGGATCGCAAGACCAACGCGGCCCGGCTCGTGAATCTCGCCAGCCCGTTCATTCACCGCCCCATCGCGACCACTCTGTTCGCGATTGCCGTACTCCTGATCGGCATCGTCGCTTATTCGCTCCTGCCGGTGGCGGCGTTGCCAAATGTCGATTTTCCAACGGTCCAGATAAGCGCGTCACTGCCCGGAGCCAGCCCGGAAACGATGGCGTCGAACGTGGCGACGCCGCTCGAACGGCAGTTTTCGCTCATTCCCGGCGTCGCGCAGATGACGTCGGTGAGCGCGCTCGGAACGACGAGCATCACGTTGCAGTTCGAGCTCGGCCAGAATCTCACCGACGATTTCGAGCAGGTGCAGGCCGCGATCAATGCCGCGAGCGCGCAATTGCCGACCAATCTCCCGGCGCAGCCCAGCATCCGTCGCGTCAATCCAGCCGACGCGCCGATCATGATTCTGTCGCTCAACTCGGATTCGATTCCGCTCGACCAGGTCGACAACTATGCGGACGTCATCCTCTCGCAGCAGGTCTCGCGGATCAACGGCGTTGGCCTCGTCACCATAGGTGGGCAACAGAAGCCCGCGGTGCGAATCCAGCTCGACCCCCGCAAAATCGCCGCGCGCGGGCTCCAGATCGACCAGATTCGTACCCAGATCGTCGATGCCACGACCAATGCAGCGAAAGGCTCCATCATCGGGCCGCAGCAGGGTCTCACCGTCTATGCCAACGACCAGATCCTCGATGCGAGCCCGTGGAACGATCTCGTCGTCGGCTACAGCAATGGCGCACCGGTGCGTATCCACGACATCGGCACCGCCTATCAGAGCGTGGAAAACAACCAGATCGGCGCCTGGGTGTATCCCGGCAAGGGCAACAGCGACCTTACGCTGAAGGGCGGACGCAGCATTCTGCTGGTGATCTTCAAGGAGCCGGGTGCGAACGTCATCGATACGGTGAACCAGATCCGCGCGGCGTTGCCGCATCTGCAGCAGGCCATTCCACCGGGCATCGCCATGCACATCCTGATGGATCGCACGCAGACCATCAGCGCCTCGGTCCGGGACGTGAAACTCACCCTCCTCATCACCATCGCGTTGGTGGTGATCGTCATCTGGCTTTTCCTGCTCAACGTGCGCGCGACGCTGATCCCGAGCTCGGTCATCCCCCTGGCTCTGCTCGGCGCCACAGTCGCGATGCTGGCGCTGAATTTCAGTCTCGACAACCTTTCGCTGATGGCACTCACCATCGCGGTCGGCTTCGTCGTCGACGACGC
>PKWC01000015.1 GCA_003131925.1 Alphaproteobacteria bacterium
AGAATCTGATCGTGAAGCCCGGCAGCCGAAAGGTTGCCGGGTTTTCGCGTTTCAGGCTCTCACGAAGGGCACCGCATAACTTTCAGGGTCGGAGTCCGAAAGCTGGTATCCGTCGCAACACTATCGCGGCGCCAGGCTGTTTCTCGCGAGTTCATCCTGAATGACCGCTCGCAGGGGCGGTAGGGCAATCTGCACAGTGTCCCAAATGTAAAACGCCGCGACGTCTTCGTAATCATGGCGATACACGTTGCCCGCAGCGGCCATTTGCCGCCAGGCGATCGATGGGTGCCGGGCTTTCAAATCGTCGGGCAAACGGCGCGATGCTTCGGAGATGATTTCGAGGCAACGGGTCACCGCATAGAAGGTTCGGGGTCAGACCCCGAAATTTACGCACTAGCCGGCAACCACGCGCACCGCGAGCGATGGGGCCGTCGGGAATACGCTCGTGTCCTTCGACAAGATCCGCGCCACCGAACGTTTTGCGACAAGCGGAAAATTCGAGCGCGTGTCGGCAGGAAACGTTGCCGCCGTCACCGTATTTGTCATCACCGTATTTGTCACTGTGACTCCTGTCGCTCGGTTGCTCCGGGCAGCCCGGCAAGCTCGCCGGGCGCCACGCATATCGCAACCGGAAGGAGAATTTCCCCAAGTCGTTGGCAAAGCCGTTGTTCCGAAAACACCACGCTTCGGCAGAACGACAGTCAATCCGCGCGGATCCTGAAAACGACGCCGCCAAAGTTGCGAACGCCGCCGCTCTCGGTCGTTCCGTAGAGAAATCCACTCTTGCCCAGAAGCAGCGAGGCTCTTGGCCCGAAACCCTTGCGGGCGCGCAGGAAGGTTTGAAGCACGGTTTCTGTCCCGTCCGGTGCGAGCTTGAATACGGTGCCGCAACCATAGTCTCCCTCGCAGCCTCCCCCGCCGGAGAGCGTGGTTCCGTACAAATTGCCGCTCCCGTCCTCGATCACGCCGGAGAAGGGAGTTTCGCCGTCGCTTCCGCCCTGAAAACTGTGTAGGACGGTCTCGGTGCCGTCCTGTGCGATCCGGAAGACTGTGCCGCATCTGCTGCAGCTGCCCCCCCATGTCGTCGTTCCGTACAGATTCCCGCCCGCGTCGATCAGCAGGCTGCTGCCAGGGCTATACCCGTCGCTGCCACCCTTGAAACTGTAGAGCACTGTTTCGGTACCCGTCGGCGTGAGCTCGAATACGGTGCCGCAGCCATACTCGCTTTCCGAGCATGTGGCCCCGCCTTCCGCGGTAGTTCCATATAGATTGCCTTCGCTGTCGCGTGTCAGGCCGGCAACAGAATTCCCGCCGTCAGGTGAACCCTGAAACGTATAGAGCACCGTTTCTTCTCCTTTCGGCGCAATCTTGAACACGATCCCGCAGCCAAGTCCGTTCAGGCATCCGGCGTTGGCGCCGAACTCCGTGGTTCCGTAAAGGTTGCCGTCCTTGTCCGCAACCAGCGTGGACCAGGGAATCAAACCGTCGCTGCCGCCCTGGAATGAGTGGAGAACCGTCTCCTTTCCGTTCGACGCCAGTTTGAACACTGTGCCATACCCACCACCATAGTAACCCGATGTGGTGCCAAACAGATCACCATTATCATTCCTGAGCAGACCGCCGAACGGATACGCGCCGTCGTTGCCGCCGGCAAAGATATGCAGCAGGGTTTCGGTTCCATCAGGAGCGATTTTGAACACGGCGCCACACCCCAGCGCACAGTTGTTGCCGGCTCCCCATTGCGCCGTTCCGTACAAATTGCCGCGGCCATCGGCGATCAACGGGCTCACCGGGCTGTAGGCATCGCTGTGAGGCCGGAAGCGATGGAGCGCCTTTTCGGAGCTTCCGGCCGGCAGCTGCCCGATGGTCACCAGCATGGCGAGCGCGGCGCCGAAGCGCGCGAGCGATTTGGGCGGGAAAACAAACGAATGGTTCATGGTCGGCAATCCTTTCGATGCATGCCACAGATCGGACGCAACGAACCCTCGCCCCATGCACCCCAGGGGCGCTGGGCCGACTTTACCGGCAGACCCCCTTTTACTCTCTTTCAGGCCAGTTCTACACTGCAGATGCCGGTGACACGAACGTTCCGACTGCGTAGCGGGTCACAGGTTCAATCCCTGTCGCGCCCACCAGTAACACCCCGCAAAATCAGCGACATAACCGCTGTGCTGCTTTGCCATTTTCGGCATGAATAGGGCGACAGGAGCACAAGCTCCGGTCAAATTTGCGAGGGGAACGTTACTCCTGTTACGGTATTCTCAAGGTCTCGGCCCTGCGCACCGGGAGTTACATCGCGGAGCGCGCCGCCCGCCCAGATGTTCCCAGGGCACTCCGGGCCTTGAAGCAGGCCGGTGCTGGCCGTCCGCCGATGAAGGGCGACGAGGTATCGAGAGCCAAACGCAAGCGCCGGCAGTCCGGAACGCGAGCAATTCGTTTGAAAATTCTTTGTGCGAGCATATTCCGATCCTGACCTTTGTGTCCGCATTTGGCGCAAGGCGGACATTTCTCGTCCTGACCCATTGTGGCCATAAGCTCTTCTGCTAGTGGATCAAATCCGACACTTGGTACCTACACTGACGGGCTGGACGCATGGCATCGAATGAGGTTGCCACTCACGCCGTCGCCCCAAAAAAATTCGTCATGGCCGGGCCGNNGACAACGGGCCGGCCATGACGATAGTACAAATTGGCGTTTTTGGACTCGTCCGTCAGAATTAGACCACTAGGTTTTCCGCGCTGGGGGTGAGTTGCATGCATTTCCGTTTGCCCAAACCATTGCATGGCTGGCGCGCGTTCATCGGCGAAGTCGGCGTCATCGTTCTTGGCGTCCTTATCGCGCTCGGCGCCGAGCAAGCCGTCGAAGCGCTTCATTGGCAGGCGAAGGCGCGCGAGTCCGAAGAGGCGATCGGGCGCGACCTGGCCCTGACAGCCGACCTTGCCTCGGAGCGGGTAGCGATCGCGCGCTGCAACGATGACCGGCTCGCGCTGCTTCGTTCGGCGATCCTGGCAAGCGGCGACCGCTGGAACACGGCGCTGCCCGCAAGCACGGACGGATTGCCCTTCAGCCATGCCTACGGCGTGCCGACGCGATTGTGGAACACGCAGCTGTGGGACAGCCTCGTGGCAGATGGATCAGTGGCACATTTCGAGAATGTGAGGGCGCGCAACTACGCGCTGCTGTACCATACCATCCGACTGCTCTCCAACGACAACCAGGACGAATTCAGCACCGAGTCGGCGCTCTACATCCTTGGTGACAGGAATATCGCGCTCTCCGACGATGCGAAGCTCGGGCTGATCCGGATTGTCGACGAGCTGCGGAACAAAAACCGGCTGGTCGCGAGCACCAGCCGGCAAATATTGCGAAGAATTCAGGATACCGGGCACCTGCCCAGCCTTGAGGAGACGAAGCGGCGGTTGGCTGATCCATCATCGCGCGCACTCCGGTGCAGATATGCAGGGACC
>PKWC01000154.1 GCA_003131925.1 Alphaproteobacteria bacterium
ATCGTCTGGTGCCAGGAAGAGCCGAAGAACATGGGCGCGTGGACGTTCGTTGCGCCGCGCATCCAGGCGGCAATCGGAGGATCACGCGGATGGCCGCGCTACATCGGCCGCCCGGATTACGCCTCCACCGCGACCGGCCTCCTCAGCCACCACAACACCGAGCTCCACGCCTTCCTCGCTGAGGCCCTGACGCTATGAGCGCCGCCTGCCCCCTCCGGCGCTTCGCGCCACCTCCCCCACGCTTCGCGNNCGCGCGAAGCGTGGGGGAGGTGCCCGCGAAGCGGGCGGAGGGGGCGCGGCGGCAAACACGCACTCAACCCAGGGCGGCACGACTCATGAGCATCGAAATCAAGGTTCCGGCGATGGGCGAATCCGTCACGGAAGCGACCGTCGGGCGCTGGTTCAAGAAAGTCGGCGACGCGGTTGCCCGCGACGAGCCGCTGCTCGAACTCGAGACCGACAAGGTGACCGTCGAAGTGCCCGCGCCGGCGGACGGCGCGATCGAATCCATCGCGGTGAACCAGGGCGCAACGGTTGGGGTGGGAACTGTGCTTGGCGCGATTGCCGAAGGTGCTGCAGCGAAGAGCGCGACGTCCCCGTCCGCGCGCAGCGAAACGCCTCCAGCTCCGCCGTCACCAAAGCCGCCGGCACCGCCGCCCCCTGCGGCCGCTCTGCAACCGGCGAAGACGACGGCATCCGAAGAGCTGATGCCGTCCGTGCGACGCATCGCGGAGGAAACCGGAATCCGTCCTTCCGAAATCTCCGGCACCGGCAAGGACGGCCGCGTCATGAAGGGCGACATGTTGGCCGCGCTCGAAGCGCGCGCGGCGGAACGCGCGGCCCAGCCCGTAGCAATTGCGCCCGCAGCCAAACGCCCACGCGCCGACCGCGAGGAGCGCGTGCCCATGTCGCGGCTGCGGCGCACCGTCGCGCTCCGCCTCAAGGAATCGCAGAACACCGCCGCCCAGCTCACCACCTTCAACGAAGTGGACATGAGCCACGTGATGGCGCTGCGCACCGAGTACAAGGAAAGTTTCGAGAAGAAGCATCATGTGCGCCTCGGCTTCATGGGCTTTTTCGTCAAGGCCTGCATCGCCGCGCTGAAGGAATTGCCGAGCGTCAATGGCGAGATCGAAGGCAATGACATCATCTACAAGAATTATTACGACATCGGCGTCGCGGTCTCGACCGAACGCGGGTTGATCGTTCCCGTCGTGCGCGACGCGGACCGCCTCAGCCTCGCTCAGATCGAATCCGCAATCGCGGATTTCGGCACGCGCGCGCGCGATTCCACGCTGAAGCTCGAAGAGCTGCAGGGCGGCACCTTCACCATCTCGAACGGCGGCGTCTTCGGCTCGCTGATGTCGACGCCGATCCTCAACGCGCCGCAGTCCGGCATCCTTGGCATGCACAAGATTCAGCCGCGGCCTGTAGCCATCGATGACCGCGTCGAGATCCGCCCGATGATGTATCTGGCGCTCTCCTACGATCACCGTATGGTCGACGGCCGCGAAGCGGTGACCTTCCTCGTGCGCGTGAAAGAGAATCTCGAAGACCCGCAGAGATTGCTGCTCGATGTCTGAGAACTTTCCCTTGAACGCAACAATTGAGCTGCACAACACCAAAGCGTGTCATCCCCGCGAAAGCGGGGACCCAGCGTCCGCAGCGACGAAAATGTGAATTCGGCGGCGCGCAAACCCTTCGTCGCTTTACGAACTGGGTTCCCGCTTTCGCGGGAATGACACGGAAGAAAGGGAGCGCGCGTGTCCGATCAATTCGACGTCGTCGTCATTGGCGGTGGACCGGGCGGCTACAACGCCGCCATCCGCGCCGGCCAGCTCGGGCTCTCTTCGGCCTGCGTCGACAGCCGTGGCACCTTCGGCGGCACCTGCCTCAACATCGGCTGCATTCCGTCGAAGGCGCTGCTCTATACGAGCGAGATGTACGAGGACGCGACGAAGCATTTCGCGCCAATCGGCATCAGGGCGAGCGTGTCGCTCGATCTGCCGGCGATGATGGCGCACAAGACGAAGGTGGTGGGCGAACTGACGCGCGGCGTCGAGTTCCTGTTCCGGAAATACAAGGCCGAGGGAATCGTGGGCCAAGCGCGCATCGCGGCACCTGGCAGAGTTGAGGTGAAGCTCCGCGACGGCAATACGCGAACACTCGAGGCGAAACACATCGTCATCGCCACCGGCTCCGACGTCACGCCGCTTCCGGGCGTCGCGATCCACGAGAAGCGCATCGTCTCCTCGACCGGCGCGCTCGCGCTCGACAGCGTGCCGAAGCGGCTCGTCGTGGTGGGCGCGGGCTATATCGGCCTCGAGCTCGGCTCCGTGTGGAGAAGGCTTGGCAGCGAAGTGACCGTCGTCGAATTTCTCGACCGTATCACGCCCGGTCTCGACGGCGAGATCGCCAAGCAGTTCCAGCGCATCCTGCAGCGCCAGGGCATGAAGTTTCTGCTCTCGAGCAAGGTCGCAGGAATCGAAGATCGCGGCGACGGTTTGAGCGTGCAGGTGGAGGGCGCAAACGGCGACAAACAGACGCTCGACGCCGACATCGTGCTCGTCGCCATCGGCCGCCGTCCGTACACGGACGGGTTGGGCCTCGATGGGCTGGGCGTTGCGCGCGATCCGCGCGGCCGCGTGATCACCGACGCGGAGTTTCGCACCAATGTCGCCGGCATCCGCGCCATCGGCGACTGCCGCGACGGGCCGATGCTCGCCCACAAGGCGGAAGACGAGGCGGTCGCCTGCATCGAGCGCATCGCGGGGCGCGCGGGCCATGTCGGCTACGATGCGATTCCCGCCGTCGTCTACACCGCGCCACAGGTCGCGAGCGTCGGCAAGACCGAAGAAGAGCTGAAGGCCGCGGGCATTGCCTACAAGATCGGCAAGTTTCCCTTCACCGCCAATCCGCGCGCGAAAACCATCGCCGCGACCGAAGGTTTCGTGAAGATTCTCGCCGATGCGAAGACCGATCGCGTTCTCGGCGTGCACATCCTCGGCGCCGAAGCGGGCGATCTGATCGCCGAAGCCTCGCTCGCGATCGAGTTCGGCGCTTCGTCGGAAGATATCGCCCGCACCAGCCACGCGCACCCGACGCTCGGTGAAGCGGTTCGCCAAGCCGCCATGGGCGTCGAAGGCTGGACGATGCAGATGTGATTGGCGAGTCGCGGAACTCTATGCAGAACCTTACCCGCGTTGCCCGTCGCGTGTCGCCAGTTGCGGACGCAGTTTTGGCCGACTGCATGTGGTAATGGATTAACCGTCCTCGTATTCCAAATTCGGCAAGCGCGTCGTTACTCTTGGCGCCTGGACGCCGCCGCCCGGCGGCTATGCCGGCGGCAAAATTGCGTACAACCGGATACCCTCGGCGGAGGATTTCTGGTGACATGGCTCGAAAACACCAGCCTCCGCGACCTCGACGACTCCGTGATCATTGAGGCGACGTGCATGCGCTGCCTCTACACATGGCTGCAAAGCCCGGTGCACCTTCTGATCAAGGTTGATCACCGCGACGTGCACATGGACGAAGTAGCGAAGAACCTCGCCTGCCCAAAGCGCGACTGCCGGCATGTTGGTGCGCGACTGACGCTGATAAAGAACGAGGATACGAGTGGGTTCGTGGGAGGAATGCCATAATACTGGCCTGGTGGTGAGTTGATCATAACGTTGGAGAAGTAAAATGGTGACACATCCTGAATTGCCCGAATTGGCAGGAAAGTTCTTTGTGCGCTTCTCGCGTTTTGAGAGCGCACTAAAGCAAAGCGGTTTTTGCAAACAGGAACGAAACGACGGCGTAGCAGCCGACTGGAATGCATTTGCGCATTGCCCTGAGATTGACAACCTCTTTCCTGTCTTCGAAGCGAACCCCGTCACCGTCTACATAATCGACTTCCCGCCGAAAAAGCGTATCATGGTCAATGGCGCGTTGGGTTGGCGAGAAGTCAAAAAGCCAGTGAACGTGGTCGAGTTAACAGAGGCTCTTAGCCGCGTAAGGAACAACCTGTTTCACGGCGATAAGCAAAATCCGAACCTATCCCGGAATGCGCAGCTTCTGACTGCGGGCCTTGAGGTCATGGACGCAATGCTGCAAGCCCATGACGGCATTCGCATGGAGTACGAGTCTTTGCAGGAAATAGCCTAGTCCTGCATCTGCTGCGCTATGCGGTCTCGTAGGGCGATCGCCGCATGGCTCTGGCGCGCGACCACTGCGTTAAGCATATGGAAGAAGTCGGTATTCAGCGTTGCATCAGATGTGATCTGCTTGGCGCCAAGCTTCCAACAAGTACCAAGATACGAAATGATTCCTTCTTCCAATCCGTGACGCCAACTGTACTCGTGAAACTCACCCACAGCGGTAGCTACCCAAGGTATGGACTTGATGGCTAGGCTTTCTGCAGCGGGTTGTTCAATTGCATGAACAAAACCATTGAGTACGTCTTCCAGGTGGAACCATTTGTAAGCGGCCCTCTCGAAAAGATCAGCCATGCCCGCAACGTGGGGCTCGAAGCTGCTCTCCTTGAAGGCAGACCACGTGTAGTTTAGCCCCAGCATTTCCCTTACCACGTCGTCAATACGGTGGTGGTAAGCAACTTTGGTATCAAATTTAGGATTAGCCAACGCGTATTCGATGATTTGCCGCCAACGGCGAGAAAATGAAGTGAGGTCTTGTCGCGCGCGATACCCGCGCGTGAATAATTGGGCAAAGAACCGTTGGACCCAGTGGTTCGCGTGCGGGCCAAGATCAAGTATGGGTTACCGTCTCCAGTCGCCAGAATGATCACATCATTGGATTTTTGGAACTCACGCTCGGTGTCGTTCTGTTTCCACTGTTGCCAGGCAATCTCGACGAATTCGTTTGGGAAACCATTGTTTGTAACACTTTGCCCACTCTTGAGCGAAAGCGCAGCGACTCTTGGCCCCGCGGAAGTTTCGCAGGAGGCGACGAGATCGTCGGCCAACCAGCCGCTCTCGCGGGCCTGCCAGTCAAGCCGGGCTATCGTTCCGAATTTGTCGCCCAGTACATTCGTGGCACCAAGCATGTCGAGCAACAGGCGCGCAGCAACTTCATTCTCAAAACGAAAGCCGCGCCCCCCTGTCAGCGATACCGGGGCTTTCGCGCTTGGTGACGATTTGGTTGTAGGACTACTCATCATTTCGGGCGACTATGCTTTTGTTCAACCATTGTTGAAATTATGCGCGTGCTAGTGGTGCGGGCGGCCGGACTTGAACCGGCACAGACCCTCATAGGAGCAGGTTTGGGCGAAACTGCGAAGACAAACGTTGGCGACGCGGCCGGATTCAATTTAGATCGGCGAATGCCTGCGGATATCTGAGGGAGCCCGTTCGCACCTTGAGACTGTCTGCCTGAAGTTCCAAACCCATCAAATGCGGCCCAGCGTAGGGCGAGTTGAATCCGGCCGTCAGGCTGGCGCTGAAACCGAACCGGCCATAATAGGCCGGGTCGCCGAGAACNNACAATCCCTCGCGGATCAAACCTGCAGCGACACCACGCCGGCGACGCGCCGCCAGCACGGCCACGGGTCCAAGACCGAGAGAACCGCGCGGCTCCTGCATCCGCGAGAACATCGCATGGCCAATGACCTGGCGATCAAGAACCGCAATGAGAGAGAGGATGGCGCTTCCGTCTTCGCGAAGGCGATCTACAAGATCGGCTTCTGCGTGAGTCGGGAAAGCCTCTGCCTCCACAAGCCGTATTCCGGGGATGTCGCCGGGTGTTTCGGTGCGGATGTCGATGCGCTTCACGGCCGGCATGGCAGGTTCGTTTCCTTGCGGCATAGTGGTTTTCATGGTGCGCCGCTGGT
>PKWC01000253.1 GCA_003131925.1 Alphaproteobacteria bacterium
CTACACGCCCGAGATGGTCGAGCGCATTTGCGGCGTGCCGAAGGAAAAGTTCCTGAAGGCTGCCGGGATGATGGCCGCCACGTCGGCGGCCGACAAGGCGATGACGTCGATGTACGCGCTCGGTTGGACTCAGCACAGCAAGGGTTCGCAGAACATTCGCACCATGGCGATGCTGCAGCTCATCCTCGGCAATATCGGAGTACGCGGTGGCGGCATGAATGCCCTGCGTGGCCATTCGAATATTCAAGGCCTGACCGATCTGGGGCTGATGTCGGAATTGATGCCGGGCTATCTCAACATGCCGCAGGAGACGGAGCCGGACCTCAAGACCTATCTGTCCACGCGCCAGTACAAGCCGCTCCGACCCAATCAGACGAGCTATTGGCAAAACTACCCGAAGTTCTTCGTGAGCCTGCAGAAGGCATTGTTCGGTGCAGTCGCAACGGCGCAAAACGACTGGGCATACGACTATATTCCCAAGCTCGACAGGCCGAGCTTTGACGTGCTGCAGACCTTCGAGCTGATGCATCAGGGCAAGCTCACCGGCTATTTCTGCCAGGGCTTCAATCCGCTGCTCGCCTTCCCCAATCGCGCCAAAATCACGCAGTCGCTGTCCAAACTCAAATGGCTGGTGACGATGGACCCGTTGAACACGGAGACGGCGCGCTTCTGGGAAAATCACGGCGACTACAACGACGTCGACACCGCTGCGATCCAGACCGAAGTGATCCAGCTGCCCACGACGTGCTTTGCCGAAGAGGAAGGTTCGCTGGTGAATTCCGGACGCTGGCTGCAATGGCATTGGCCGGCTGGAACGCCTCCGGGCGAAGCCAAGCACGACAATTGGATCATGGGAGGAATATATCAGCGCCTGCGCTCGCTTTATCAGAAGGAGGGCGGCGCTTTCCCGGATCCGATTCTCAATCTCACCTGGGACTATACGGACGAGCACGAACCCAAGCCCGCCGAGCTGGCGCGCGAATACAGCGGACGGGCACTGGCGACGCTCACTGATCCCACCGACAAGACGAAGGTCATCGTCGAAGCGGGCAAACAGCTTCTGAATTTCTCGCAGCTGCGCGACGACGGCTCGACGGCGTGCGGCTGCTGGATCTATTCCGGGGCCTTCAACGAGGCGGGAAACAACATGACTCGCCGCGACAATACCGACAAGGACGGGCTCGGCACTTATGCGGGCTGGGCGTGGTCCTGGCCAATCAACCGGCGCATTCTCTACAATCGCGCCTCGTGCGATCTCCAGGGCAAGCCCTGGGATCCCAGCCGCAAGATTCTCGAATGGGACGGCAGCAAGTGGGTGGGCGGCGATGTGCCCGACATTGCGCCGACGGCGAAGCCCGAGGATGTCGGTCCTTTCATCATGAATGCGGAGGGTTCCGCGCGTCTCTTCGCGCGCGGACTGATGAAGGAAGGCCCCTTCCCGGTTCACTATGAGCCGTTCGAATCTCCCATTGCCAATCCGGTCAATCCGAAGATCCGGGGCAATCCTGCCGCACGCGTCTTTGCCGACGATATGAAGCAATTTGCAACATCGGAGGAATTTCCTTATGCGGCGACGTCGTATCGTCTGACCGAGCATTTCCATTACTGGACCAAGCACGACCGCGTAAATGCGGCCCTGCAGCCGGAATTCTTCGTGGAAATTTCGGAAGAGCTTGCGAAGGAGAAAGGCATCGAACTGGGCGGCTGGGTGCGCGTCTGGTCGAAGCGGGGCTCGGTCAAGGCAAAAGCGGTCGTGACAAAACGGATCAGGCCTCTGATCTGCGACGGCAAGACCGTGCACATCGTGGGCATTCCGCTGCACTGGGGATTCACGGGCGTGGCCCGGAAGGGCTTCGGCCCCAATTCGCTCACGCCTTTCGTCGGCGACGCAAATAGCCAGACGCCGGAATACAAGGCGTTCCTGGTGAATATCGAGCCGACCACGCCGCCGGTGGGAGTCTGACATGTTGGACAATCCGTACCTGCACAACCCCGACGCGGCGGCCAGCAATCCTCCGACCGAGGGCTTCGTCGAAAATCTTGGAATGGGCGATCTCGTCCGCCGCTCGGCGACCGCGGAACTTCCGCCGCCCACGCGCCAGCTTACTCCCGTCGCCAAGCTGATCGACGTCTCGAAATGCATCGGCTGCAAGGCGTGCCAATCCGCCTGCATCGAATGGAACAACACCACGCCGGCCATAGAAGAGAACGTGGGGACCTATATGAATCCTCACGATCTGACGCCGGAGATGTTCACCCTGATGCGATTTGCGGAATGGGTGAATCCGGAAACCGAGAATCTCGAATGGCTGATCCGCAAGGACGGCTGCATGCATTGCGCCGATCCGGGTTGTCTCAAAGCCTGTCCGGCGCCGGGCGCCATCGTGCAATATTCGAATGGCATCGTCGATTTCATTCACGAGAACTGCATCGGCTGCGGCTATTGCATCAAGGGCTGCCCGTTCAACATACCGCGCATCTCGCGCGTCGATCATCACGCCTACAAATGCACGCTATGCTCGGATCGCGTCGCAGTCGGGCAAGGGCCGGCTTGCGCCAAAGCCTGTCCAACGCAAGCGATCGTGTTCGGAACCAAAGACGACATGAAGAAGCACGCCGAGGAGCGGATCACCGATCTGAAATCCCGCGGCTACAAGAACGCCGGCCTTTATGATCCGGAAGGTGTGGGCGGCACCCATGTCATGTATGTGCTGCATCACGCGGACAAGCCGCACATCTACAACGACCTGCCCGACAATCCAAAGATCCCGCCCATCGTGGTGGCCTGGAAGGGCGTGACCAAATCCGCCGGCCTCGCCCTGATGGGCTTCGCTGCCGCCGGCGCCGTTCTGCACGGGCTGTTCGCGCGCGCGAACCGCGTCAGCGCCGAAGACCGGGAGAATGCGCAACAGCTGCTGGATGGCAACAAGCCAGGAGGCCGCGCATGAGCGAGACGATTTTGGTCGAAACCGGCGACGCAATCCGCCCGGGAAATCCCCCGATGGTGGAACGCTATCGTCTCGGCGCGCGCATCAATCATTGGACAACGGCAATTGCGATGGTGCTCCTCGTGTTGTCCGGACTGGCGATGTTTCATCCGTCGCTGTTTTTCCTTTCGACTATTTTCGGCGGCGGACAAAATACACGCACATTGCATCCTTGGATCGGGATCATTCTTTCCGTCAGCTTTCTGGTGCTTTTTATCCAATTCTGGCGCGCCAATCTTTGGAACCGCGCGGACCTCAGCTGGGTCGCCCATATCGGAGATCTCGTCGGCGGCCATGAGGAGAAAGTGCCGGAAGTGGCCAAATACAACGCCGGCCAGAAATTCGTCTTCTGGGCGATGGCGCTCCTGATTCTGGCGCTGCTCTCCTCGGGAATAATTATCTGGGACGAATATTTTTCAAATCTCACCACGATCGAAATCCAGCGAATTGCCCTGCTGGCCCACTCGATCCTGGCGATCCTCGCCATTTGCGTCCTGATCCTGCACGTCTATGCAGGGATTTGGGTTCGCGGCAGCTTTGACGCTATGATCACGGGCTCCGTGACCGCTGGCTGGGCTTGGCGGCATCATCGCAAATGGTTTCGGCAGCTGGCGGCTGGAACTGCTGGTGAGGAGAGGCGGTCGCGGGAGTCGTAGGACCACTGCAGAACCGTGGCCCGGTGGGCTCGGGAGGCACGATGTCTGAACCGCGTTCGATTGAACCCGATCCCTCCATGATCGGGGGGGTGCCAAAAGCGCCGTTCGTCCGGCTTCCCGATCCCGCAATCCTCTTCTCCCGCCGCGCGGCGCGTTTGAAAGCGCTGGCCGCGAACGCAAATATGGCGCCCTATCTCGAATTCCTTTCGGCGATCTGCGACGCGCAAAGCGCGATCCTTGCTTTTTTGGCGGCCCCCGCGCTTCCAGCTCCGGAGATCGTGGCGCGTGCGCAACAATTCGACATGCCGCCCATCGATCGCGCCGCGTTCAAGCCCGATGCGGTCATGCACGAGACCTGCCGCCGCCTCTTCAACGAGCTTGAGAAGACAGAGAAACCAGGCGCCGCCAAAACCGCCCTGGCGCGCATGCGGCAGCTCGACGATCCGTCGCTCGATCGATTGATCGCAGCCGTGCTCGCCGATTCAAATCCGGCGGACGCGCTCGCCGAGCACATCTTTGCGGCGGCTGCGGTGCAGGTTCACTTTGCAAGGCTTGCGTCGCGGATGAATGGCGGCGCCCTCGTTCCAGTCGGTGTCGGAATTTGCCCCGTATGCGGCGGCAGACCTGTCGCGTCGTTGATCGTCGGCTGGTACGGCGCCGAGGGCGCGCGCTATGCCTCCTGCATGCTCTGCGCGACGCTATGGAATGAGGTCCGCGTCAAATGCCTTGTCTGTGGCTCGACGAAAGGAATCGGCTATCAGGAAATCGATGGCGAAGGCGGGAATGTGAAAGCCGAGACCTGCGATGAGTGCGGCAGCTATGTGAAGGTCTTTTACCAGCACAAAGACGTCCAGCTCGAGCCGGTGGCCGACGATGTGGCAAGCCTTGGTCTCGACCAGCTGCTGCGCGAGAGCGCCTATAGCCGCGGTGGCATAAATCCCTATCTGGCCGGATATTGAGAGCCATGGACAAGCCAGCGCCGCGCAGCCTGCGCGACCTGCCTTCCGTCGAGCTCGTCCTTAAGACGGAAGCCGCGTCCGCGCTGCGGATGCGGTTCGGCCGTGCGGCTCTCACCGATGCGGTCCGCGCGGAACTGGACGAAGCGCGGACAGCCCTTCGCGCAGGTGCGACGAGCTCCCCGGTCGCGGAAGAAATCGTCGCTCGCATCTGCGTGCGGCTCGAGGCAGCAGATCGCTCCAGCTTGCGGCCCGTCTTTAATTTAACGGGCACAGTGCTCCATACGAATCTTGGCCGCGCCGTTCTTGCCGAAGCGGCGGCGGAGGCGGCGGCGATAGCCATGCGCCAGGCCGTCGCCCTCGAATTCGACCTTGCGACGGGCAAGCGTGGCGAGCGCGACGATCATGTGAGAGAGCTTCTTCGCGCGCTCACCGGCGCCGAAGACGCGACGGTCGTAAATAACAACGCAGCGGCGGTCCTTCTTGTGCTCAACAGTCTCGCCCATGGGCGCGAGGCGGTTGTGTCGCGCGGCGAACTGATCGAGATTGGCGGCGCGTTCCGCATGCCGGACATCCTGCTGCGCGCCGGCGCGAAGCTGGTCGAAGTGGGCACGACGAACCGCACGCATCCGAGCGACTACAGGAACGCGCTCGGTCCCGACACCGGCCTCATTCTCAAGGTACATACCTCCAATTATCGCATTCAGGGCTTCACGGCAGGGGTCGATGCCACGAGACTGACGGAGATCGCGCGCGCGGGAAATGTGCCGCTGGTCCATGATCTTGGTTCGGGGACGCTCATCGATCTGTCGCGCTATGGCCTCGAAAAGGAGCCGACCGCGCGCCAAGCTCTCGCAGCCGGCGCCGATTTGGTCACATTTTCCGGCGACAAGCTGCTGGGCGGTCCGCAAGCCGGCTTTATCGTCGGCCGGCGCGAGCTGATCGCGCGCGTCAACCGCAATCCGATGAAGCGCGCCTTGCGGGTCGACAAGATACGCCTCGCCGCGATCGAGGCGACGCTCAAGCTCTATCGCGATCCCGACCGTCTCGCCGAACGGCTCCCGACATTGCGCATTCTCGCAAGAACGCAGGACGAGATCTTGGCCCAGGTTCGCCGTCTGCTGCCGCTGGTGACGGCGGCCTTTGGCAGAGACTTCTCGGTGGACATTTGTGCCTGCGAAAGCCAAATCGGTTCCGGTGCGCTGCCGTTGTCGAATATTCGAAGCTCCGGTTTCGCGATTCGGTCCTTGTGCCACGGTGCGACGCTCGAACGGCTCGCCGCGCGGCTGCGGGGTCTGCCGACTCCAATTATCGGACGGATCGACGACAATGCGCTGAAGCTCGACTTGCGCTGTCTCGAAGACGAGGCGGGATTCCAGTCGTCGCTCGCGGAGCTGAACGGCGCACGCGAAGGTGAGCCGTTGTGATTGTTGGCACCGCGGGACATATCGATCACGGCAAGACCGCTCTGATCAGGGCTCTGACCGGCGTCGATACCGACCGGCTGAAGGAAGAGAAGGCACGCGGCATTACCATCGATCTGGGTTTCGCCTATCTGCCCGCGCCCCATGGAAACTCGATCGGCTTCGTCGACGTGCCAGGTCACGAGCGCTTCGTGCACACCATGCTTGCAGGCGCGAGCGGCATTGACTTCGCGCTGCTCGCAGTGGCCGCCGACGACGGTTGCATGCCGCAAACGTTCGAACATGTCGCCATCATGGATCTGCTCGGCATTCGGGGCGGTGTCGTTGCGCTGACCAAGGCCGACGTCGCCACGCCGGACCGTCTCGCCACTGTCACCGATGATATCCGCGCGATTCTCGCCGGCACATGCCTGGAATCTGCCCAGATCATCCCGGTTTCCGCACTCACAGGTCAGGGGATGGATGCGCTGCGGGAACAGCTTTTCGCTGCCGCCGATGTAATGATCGGTCGCGCGGCCTCCGGTCGTCTCCGGTTGGCTATCGACCGCTCCTTCACCCTTGCAGGGGCGGGAGTTGTCGTCACAGGGACCGTGCTTACCGGTTCGGTCCGGGTCGGTGATCCTGTCGTCGTCAGCCCTTCTGGTCTGCGAGCGCGGGTACGAAGCCTGCATGTCCACAATCACCCGGCGAATGAGGGTCATGCCGGCGAACGCTGCGCCCTCAATCTCGCAGGCGATGGAATCACCAAAGCGGCGATCGGCCGCGGTGATGTCGCGCTCAATCCCGAACTCCACGCGCCGACAGATCGGATCGATGCTACCCTTCGCCTGCTTGCTGGTGAGAAGAGACCGCTTGGCCAATGGTTTCCGGTTCGCCTTCATCATGCGGCGGCCGAAGTAGGAGCGCGGATCGTACTTCTGGAGGAAGCGGCGATTGCGCCCGGCGCCACAGCGATGGTGCAGCTCGTCCTTGATCGGCCCATCGCGGCCGCGCTCCACGACCGCTATGTCGTCCGCGATGTCTCGGCACAGCGCACGCTCGGCGGTGGTCGATTTCTCGATCTGCGCGCGCCGGCGCGCAAGCGGCGCACGCCGGAGCGGCGTTTGCAGCTTGAGGCCGCGGCGCTGCCCGATATCACGGAGTCGCTTCGCGCGCTGTTGAAGGCGCCGCCGTACTATTGGGATTGGAACTCGTATTGTCGCGATCATGCGATGTCCCCCCCACAGGTGGCGGCGCTCGTCGATGCGTTGGGTCTGATAATTCTGGAGTCGGGTACTTCCGCCATTGCGATGCTGCCGGCACGATGGGGCATCTTCTCTGCGTCAGTGCTCGAAACGCTTTCGTTGTTTCACGCGGAGAACCCGGATCTCCAGGGCCTCGGGCGCGAGCGGTTGCGACTGTTGTTGCAGCCGCGACTGCCCGCAGCGTCTTTTGCGACGGCACTGCAGAGCCTGGCGCGCGACAAGCAGATCGCGCTCGACGGCGCCTTCGTGCGTCTGGCCTCTCACACGGTGCGGATGACCGGGGCGGACGAGATGCTCTGGGCTGAGATTTGTCCATTGCTCGGCGAATCGATGCGCTTTCGTCCGCCGCGAGTTCGAGACATCGCTGCGCATTTGCACAGACCCGAAGGCGATATCCGACGGCTGCTCAAGCTCGTTGCGCGATTGGGCAGCGTGGACGAGGTGGCGCATGATCACTTTTTCCTGCGCGATGCCGTCCGCCAGATGGTGGCGATCGCCGCCGGCGCGGCTGCGGCCGGAGCCGGCGGGGAATTCACGGCTGCGCAATTTCGCGATCGCGTCGAGAACGGTCGTAAGGTAGCGATCCAGATTCTCGATTTCTTCGATCGACACGGCGTCACGCTCAGGCGCGGCGATTTGCGCAGGATGAACAAGCACCGCCTGGACATGTTTGGACCATTCGATCCCTTGTCCGAGGCGGTGGATTCGAGGAATTGCATTGGAAGAGAAGCGTCTCCGGTGGGGCGTCCGGACTTCAAATCCGGGTGGGGCAGCGAGACTGTCCCGGGTGGGTTCGACTCCCGCTCTCTTCCGCCACAATCCGGGCTTCTCAAGTGACGCGAATAACGGACTCGCCGGCGGAAACCGATCCGATGATGCGCGCGAGGGGATAACCTGCGGCTTCGATCGATGCGCAGATAGCTTCGGCGCGACCCGGCGCGCATGCGACGAGCAAGCCTCCCGAGGTCTGCGGGTCGGTCAACAGGGTTTGGCGCCAGGCGGGCATATTGCGCGGCAACGCGATTTCGTCGCCATAGCTCGCCCAGTTGCGTCCTGAAGCGCCCGTGGCATATCCGGCCTCGGCAAGCGAAATCGCCTCGCTCAGGAACGGTATGCGCTCATAATCGATATTCAACGTCACATGGGAGCTGCGCGCCATCTCGAGCGCATGACCGAGCAGACCGAAGCCTGTGATGTCAGTGATGCCGTGTACGGCGCTGTCCTGCGCGAGCGCGTGTCCGACCCGGTTCAACAATGTCGTGGACGCGATCATCTCCGCATATGCGGCATCGGAGAGGGCGCCCTTTTTGAATGCGGCCGAATAGATGCCGATTCCAATTCCCTTGGTGAGGATCAGCGCGTCGCCGGGACGCGCACCGGAATTGCGCCTTATCTCTTCGGGGCGGCAAAGGCCCACAACAGCGAGCCCGTAAATCGGCTCGGGCGTATCGATGGAGTGTCCGCCCGCCACTGGAATGCCGGCTTCCGCACAAATCGATGCGCCACCCTGAAGTATCTCGCGAACGGTCTCCACGGGCAATTTGTCGAGCGGCATCCCGAGAATGGCGAGGGCCAGAATCGGTTTACCGCCCATGGCATAGATGTCCGAAAGCGCGTTGGCGGCAGCGATGCAACCGAAATCGCGCGGGTCGTCCACGATCGGCATGAAAAAATCCGTAGTCGCAATAATGCAGATATCGTCATTGACACGCCACACGGCGGCATCATCGTCTGTCTCCGTGCCAACCAGAAGCTGTGCGAACGGCGCTGCCGCCGGCTGGTCGGCGAGGAGCTGCCGCAACACGGATGGGGCGAGCTTGCAGCCGCAGCCACCGCCATGAGCAAGGCTGGTCAGACGAAAATGCGGTTTGGACATCGCTTACGCCTTGCTGCAGTAGCCGCCGGTGCGCGGTCGTGACCATCGGTTTCTTCCGGAAGAAGCCGGAGATTCTACAACGCCACTTAGATCAGATCCGGACTCGGATTCGTATCCCGGAGCTTGGTCGTCGGCGTTCCTTTAGGCTTCTGCTTCGGCTCCCTCTCCATCCTCCAATTCACACCTTCCATTGTTTTCAGCACCGACTTGATCGCGTCCGGAGATGTGGGAGTCTCGCCCAGCCAGGCGGACCAATCGGCGTCCTCGAGAATGGCGGGCATGCGGTCGGTGATCGGGCTGATGAGCCGGCTCGCAGGCACCGTCACCATCACGCAGGCGAGCAGCGGCGCGGGCTCATTCGGCAATTCGAACCGCCGCCAGAGAAAAGCGAAGCCGCGCGGGATTCCGTCGCCTGGATCGATGGTCCATTGCACCGTCTGCGAACCGACGTCCTCGCCTTCGTTGAAGGTGCGCATGACTACGATGCCGCGTTGGCCATCGAGAAACGCGCCACGGAACGCGCCCTTTTCGTCAATCGTTTCGGAGCGCGCATGGATCGGATGCGGCCGCATCGCATTATGGCGGTGCGGAAATCCCCAGCGCATCGGCACAACGCGCCGCCGTCCGGCTTCATGGTCGAAGACAATAACTGGCAAAGCGGTCATCGGCCGGTAGGTGACGATTTCCTCGGCCGCGGCGTCGTTGCCGCTGGCCGTCAAAGGCTGGGAGAAATCCCATACCTTGCGCCACGACGCCATCGCCGTGAATTTGCCGCACATCACATGCTGCCCGGATGCGTATGGGTGCAGGAAATGGTCACCGTCGCGTCGCGGCCGCACGCCTTGCAGAAGAAGCCGGGCAAAGACGTATCCAACACGGAATGCATGAGCGGCTTACGGCGGGAAATCAGCTTGAAGGGATGCATCTGCCTGCGCGCCCCGCAGCTTTGACACTTCACGATGACAAGATAGTCCGCCTCGCACGCATCCGCGAGCGTGACCACCTGCCCATGAAAGCTACGCCGGCCCATCGGCGAGGATACGCCTTCTTGTCATGCAGCCTCCTGCACAATCGCGGCGAGAGCTGAGCTCATGTTTTCAAGTGTCTGTTTTGCTTCCCCGACGTGGTGGCGGCCCGCAAGCCATTCCGGATCGTTGTAGGCAATCCAAGTCCTGCTCTCGGAATCTTCGAACACGAGAGCCCTGAGAGGAAGATCGATGCCGATCGTCTGCGCCGCCTGCATCAGCGGCGTGCCTGCGCGCGGATTGCCGAAGATCAAGACTCCGTGGGTCGCAAGCTCATTCCCGCTTTCGCCGCCGCAGCAGCGTGATCGATCCGCGCGAGAACCGCTATTCCCCGCTTCGTCAACGCCGCGACCAACCGGTCCGCTGTCTCCGCGGGTCCGTGACTGCCGGAATGGACAATCAGTCCTTCGGGAAGAGGAGGTACAGGCATGCGAATTCCCTTCAAACGGCGTTCGGTATCTGGGAAGCGACGACAACCGGAAGGGTGGTCGTTATAGCGGTCTGAGCCACGGGTTTTTCCACGAACTGTCCGGCTTCAGCCGACGAGCTTCGCGTCCAGGGTGATATCTGCTTTCAGCAGCTTAGAAACGGGGCAACCCGCCTTGGCATTGCCGGCCAGCTTCTCGAAGGTTGCCTGATCTGTGCCCGGAATTTTGGCGGTGAGCGCCAGATGAACGGCCGTAATCGCGTAGCCGCCGGTGACCTGTTCCAATGTCACCTTGGCGGAAGTCTCCATGTGCTCGGCGACGAGTTTGGCCTCGCCCAGGATCAGCGAAAGAGCCATTGTGAAGCAGCCGGCGTGAGCCGCGGCGATCAACTCCTCGGGGTTGGTGCCCGGCTGGCCTTCGAAGCGGCTGGCAAATCCATACGGATAGGATTTGAGCGCCCCGCTTTCGGTCGAAATCGCGCCTTTGCCGTCCTTGATGCCGCCTTCCCAGACGGCCGAACCATGCCGATTGATTTTCATCCTGCGTCTCCTGATCGTTTGCCCTTTCCCCCTGCGGAAACGCTCAACCACTCAAGATTGATTGCGGTGGCGAAGTTTTTTCCCCGAGCGCGGCATGTGGCTACAGACGGCCTTCCTGAACGAGGCGCCCGCGGATCGCCAAAATGTGCGCCTCGGCATTCCGAAGGGCGTCCGGCGACGTATGGACCGAATAGTGGCCCAGCGCGAGGTCGTGCCGGTGCGGAGCGGCCGAGCCGAGAACGAATTCCGTATCTGTCAACGCTTCAAATTCGACCGCCTCGCTCGACGGCTCGAATGCCACGAGTTCCCCTGGCTGAAGTTCGTCAGGTACCGACAAAGACCCGGATGCGATGGCGGTCCAGAGGACGGTGTGGCCCGTCGGGGGCTCGTACCGCCAGCGCTCGCCGCGCTTGAGGCGTACCCCGAGATAGTTGATCGGCGAGGGGGACACGATGGCGCTCGATGCCGGTCCGTAGCTGCCCAGGAGAACGCGCGCCGGACCGTCTTGTCGCACATCCTCCGGGGCCTGATAGATGCTTATGGTCGGACCCAGTTCCAGCTCCGGCTGCAGCGCGATCCAGAGCTGGAAACCGCGCGTCCGGGCCGCCTTGCCGAGCCCGCCACCGTGCCACATGCCGCGTCCGGCCTGCATCCACTCGACACCGCCGGCCGGCAGCGTGCCCTTGATACCGTCCGGGTCGACATAGCTGATCGCGCCTTCCGCAACGTAAGTCAGGGTGGCGATGCCCGAGTGGGGGTGGAGGCCCAGCTCGAATGGCGCGCCTTCATGATCGAAGAGGTCCAGAAACACGAAGGGCTTCAGGATCTCGCCCAGGTCGGACGGGCTCATCAAACGTGTGACGGCGCCGTGCGTCCGGCCGCGTGTACGCTGCACGATCGGGCGCGCCGGGCGCGGAGACTGTGATTTGGCTGCGGCAAGGGTCATTGGGATTCCTCTGAAAACAGCATCGGAAGCGGAGCCGGCGCCGGTCAGGCCGCGGCGGCGCGAGCCGTCTTCAGGGCTGCGGTCCACCACAGGAGATCGTCGATCAGCGCCCCGGCAGGCGCCTCGAGTTCGGCCAGTCCGGCATCGACATCGCCGCCCTGGTAGTGCGCCCACAGGGTGGCGACCGGGATGTGGACCGATGAGCGAATCGGAGCGACCTGAATCTCGATCAGCGTTTGGCGGAGCTGCTGGATGCCGCGCGCGCCCATCGCGGAGCCATAGCTCACAAAGCCGGCCGCCTTGCGATTCCATTCGGGATAGACCCAGTCGATTGCATTCTTGAGCACCGCAGAAGGGCCATAATTGTATTCGGGAGCGACGAAGACGAAGCCGTCGGACTGCCCGATCGCCGCGGTCCATCTCTGCACGACGTGGTTCTTGTAAGGCGCACGGCCCGGCATGGCGGGCGTTTCCGGCTGATCGAAGAACGGCATCGGAAAATCGCGAAGATCGAGCAGCCGCGCATCGACGCCATCGCGCTTTTTCAGGTGTTGCAAAACCCACTTCGCGGGCTTCTCCGAGAAGCGGCCCTCGCGCGTGCTTCCGACAATGACGGAAATGACAGTCATGCTTGTGCTCCTTGCTATTGGCAGAGATTCGCCGCCCAATCCGGTATCAAACTGTGACTTGGCCTAAGCTAAATACCGGTACTAGAGTCGCAAGAAGGCACAGAGCTGATACCTGAGCACACCGAAATGACCGTCGAGCTTCCCGATATCGCGAGCGAAGATTGCCAGGCCCTCGGCTCCATTCTGGCGCGCGTCGGCGACAAATGGACCGTGCTGATCGTCGTCCTGCTCGGCGATGGCCCGAAGCGCTTCAACGAGATCAAGCGGATGGTCGGCGGTATTTCACAGAGGATGCTCACCTTCACGCTGCGCGGATTGGAGCGGGACGGCCTGGTAACACGCACAGTCTTCCCCACCAAGCCGCCGCGCGTGGAGTACGGACTGACGAAACTCGGAAGCACATTGTGGGAAGCCGTGGAACCGCTCGGCTCGTGGGCGCGCGCCCATGTGAGCGAGATTCTCAAATCGCGGGAAAAATTCGACAAAAAGGACGCAGGCTGACGTCCCCCCTGTTTCATTCAATCAGGTGCTCAATCCGGCTGCAGGCGTGTTTGCGGCACGCACATACTGCCTTCACATCGCAATCGATGAATGACATGTGCCGGAGGCGCTTATACTGTCGCCCAATTCCAGGTTTCTCCGGCGGTTCGAAACCGCTGTACGATGAATTCCTTGCTGTCATAGGCGGCGAATTGTTCCCGCGTCTCGACAAACGCACCGCCCGTATATTCGGCGATGACCCGCCGCCAGAATGCCTGCGCCGGTCCGTTCGCCGGCATTTCGCGGACCTCCCACAAACCGGCGAACCTGTCAAACAATCCGGTCGCCGCATGACGTCCGAGACCGCGCCCGCGATATTCCCGCGTGACGAAAAACTCGCCCATGTCAAACGTCGGGGGTTCGACTTTCACGCGTTTCACGAGCGCAAAACCTGCGGCGTTTCCATCGTCGCGAATCAGGAATGGAAATCCACGCCATGCGGATGGCCACATCCGCCCCACCCCCGACCTGCCCCAATAGTTCGCGAACGGATCTGAGTGCAGGAAAGGCCTGTCGGCCGGGTTGTTTATTCCGGAACACGGGGCCAGCTCGGAAATATAGAGACGCGCCAGATTTCCCACGGCATCGTAATCCGCGTCGCATGCGGGCGTGATCTCAAAACCCATCCGCCGCCCCTTCTGGTCCCTGATCGCCATCCGCGGAATTTACAACCTGTGTACTCGGGAGCCTTCACAAGCTGCTGCGATTTCAGGATATTGGAGTCGTTTGAAATCCAATTTACTCATTTTTGTCATGGCCCGCGCAAGCGGGCCATGACAATCTTTGTGATTCGATTCGTTCAAAAACCGCTCTAGTCTTGCCGGCGCATCATCGCGACGTCCTTGACGGTGACAGCCGAAGCTTTGGCTCCGAATCGAGCGGTGACGTAATTGGCGACGGCGGCGATTTCGGAATCTGAATACGCGCCGCCGAACGACGGCATGAAGACTTTTCCATGCAGCGTGTCGCGCACCGTACCTAGCAGGACGATCTGCGCCACGTTGACGGCGGTCGGATCGTTGACCGCGCGCGCGCCGGTCAGCGTGGCGTAACGCGTGAGGGAACTGACGCCCGTCCACTCATGACAGCTCGCGCATGAGCCTTCGAAGATCTGTTTGCCGCGCGGATCGAAACCGGCAATCACGCCTTCCTTGTGCGACGCAGGCGCGGGCTCGGTCTTTGGCACCGGCAAATCGGACGAGGCGATCGCCGGCACGGTTTGCACATAGGCGACGATCGCGGCCGCGTCGTCCGGTGTCAGATATTTGAGGCTCTTGTCCACGGCCTCGCCCATGGGGCCTGCCGCCGACCCACGCCCGTCTGCGTGGCCGAGGGAGAGATATTGCGCGAGCTGACCCGCGCTCCACGCACCAACACCGGAGTTGGAGTCGCTCGTAATATTGTAGGCGCGCCAGCCCTGCTGGGTCGCGCCTGCAAATTTGTTCCGGTTGTCCAGAGCGAACGCCAGATTGCGCGGCGTATGGCATTCGCCGCAATGCGCCAGGTTCTCAGCCAGATAGGCGCCACGGTTCCATTGCGAGCTGCGTTCCGAATTGGGCTCGAAGCGCTTGTCTGGATTGAACAGGAACGACCACACGCCGATCAGCCAGCGTTGATTGAACGGAAAGATCAGATTGTTGTCCGGCACTTCGCGACGCACGGGAGCGAGGCTGAACAGATACGCCTTGATCGCCAGGGCGTCGGCGTCGGTCATGCCGGTGTACGAAGCGTACGGCATCGCCGGATAGAGAGGCACGCCGTTCCTGTCGATGCCCTTGTGAATGGCATTCAGGAAATCGGCGTCATTCCAACTGCCGATACCCGTATCCTTGTTGGGTGTGATGTTCGCCGAGTAGATCGTTCCGAACGGCAGGACGAAAGCGAGCCCGCCGGCATAAAGCGTGCCGCCCCTGGCGGTATGGCAGGCCGTGCAATCCGCGGCGCGCGCGAGATACTCTCCGCGCTTGACGAGGCTTGCGGTTTTCAGCGCAGCGGGAACGCCTGTCGGATCGCCAGCGCGATAGTCGGCGAGGGCGACTTTCGTGCCGCCCGCGAAATCCATCGGACCAGGTGCGAAGACGAACCAGAGGACGATTCCGAGCCCGACGATCGCGATTATGACGATTGCCGAGAGTCCGTAGCGGAGCAGCCGGCTCATGCCTGTTTCCTCCCGGCAAGGACCTCGCGATCGACGGGAAGGCGTCGAAGCGCGATTCCTGTCGCGGCATAGATCGCATTGCGGATGGCCGGAGACGATGTGGTTACGCCCGTTTCTCCGATACCTCCGGGCGGCTCACCGCTCTTGATCAGGTGCACGTCGATGGCGGGGGCCTGATCGATGCGCAGCATGCGATAATCGTTGAAATTGGATTGCTCCACGCGGCCGTTCCTGATCGTGATCTCGCCAAAGAGCGCGGCCGTTGCACCGAAGATCATGCCCCCCTGCAACTGGGCAATGATCGTGTCCGGATTGACGGCGATACCGGTATCCACCGCCGTGGTGAGGCGATGAAGGCGTACTTCGCCCTGATCGTCCACCTCCACATGGGCGACGGTTGCGATGAAGCTCGCGAACGAAACCTGGCACGACACGCCGCGTCCATGGCGTCGCGGCAACGGCGAACCCCAGCCCGCTTTCTCTGCCGCAAGATCGAGGGCGGCGAGCAGGCGCGGAGTCTTCGTCAGCATCGAGCGGCGGAATTCGACCGGATCCTTGCCGGCCTTGTTCGCGAGCTCATCGATGAAGCTCTCGATGGCAAAAACATTGTTGTTGGGGCCAACACCGCGCCAAAAGCCGGTGGGCACCGCCGGCGGCTCGCAGCGCACCACTTCTACGCGCAGATTGGGGATGTCGTAAGGAACGTCGGCCGCGCTGTCGACCGTGTCGAAATCGATGTTGTGATTGGCCTTGTATGCGGGCGGCAGCCAACGCGCGACCACCGACGAGCCGGTGACGCGGTGATGCCAGCCGTCGATCTTCCCGTCCTTCAGCGTTGCGTTGAGACGGTCGTAATAAACGGGGCGGTACATATCGTGCTGGATATCCTCCTCCCGCGTCCACACGACCTTGACCGGACCGTCAACATGCTGGGCCACGCGGATGGCCTTCACGACCATGTCGGGCTCAAGCCTGCGGCCGAAGCCGCCCCCGATGATGTGATTGTGAACAATCACCTTGTCGAGCGGAACGCCCGCGGTCTCCGCAGCTGTCGATTGCACGCGCGCCATGATCTGCGTGCCGAGCCAGACTTCGCAGGCGCCGGGCGTCAGGTGCACCGTGCAGTTCATCGGCTCCATGGTCGAGTGCGCCAGGAACGGCAATTCGTAATGCGCTTCGATTTTATCGCCGCCGTCGAGCGCCTTGTCGGCATCGCCGATCTTCTTCGCGACGAGGCCGCCCTGATCGCTGGCGGATTTGATCTGTTTCCAGATCAGCGCCGAATCGACATGCCCGTTCGGCCCTGCATCCCAGGTGACGACCAGCGCGTCGAGCCCGCGTTTCGCCGCCCACATATGATCTCCGACGACCGCCACCATGTCGTCCAGCACGACGACCTTCTGCACGCCGGGGATTTGTTTCGCCGCACTGTCATCGACGTGGCCAACCTTGCCGCCGAAGGCGGGACTGGCCGCGATGGTCGCAAACTTCATGCCGGGCAGCATCACATCGATGCCGTAGATCGTCGCGCCATTGACCTTGCCGGGCGTGTCGAGGCGCTTCAGCGGTTTGCCGATCAGCCGGAATTCTTTGGGCGTTTTGAGCGGCGGATTGGTGGGCGGCGTGCCGTTCGCTTTGTCGGCCAACGCGCCATATTCGAGCGTACGGTTGCTCGCCTTGTGAATCACCGAACCGTTCGCGGCGGTGCAGGAGTCGGGATCGACGCTCCACTCCTTCGCGGCGGCGGTAATCAGCAATGCGCGGGACTGGGCCGCGGCTTTGCGCATCGGCAGCCAAAAGGCGCGGACGGAATTGGAATTGCCGGTCGCCTGCACGGAGAGCATCGGATTGGCGTACAGTTTCTCGTTGGCGGGCGCATGCTCCACCGTGACACGGTTCCAGTCCGCATCGAGCTCCTCGGCGAGGATCATGGCGAGAGAGGTATAAACGCCCTGCCCCATCTCCACTTGGGGAATTACGAGTGTGACCTTGCCATCGCGATCGATGCGGATGAACGCGTTGGGAGCAAACGGGGCGGTATCCGGAGTGACGCCGAATGCCGTGTTCGAAACTTCCGCCTGCGCGACCGGAATGTGAAAGCCGAGCAGGAAACCGCCGCCCGCCGCGGCCGCAGTCTGCAGCAACACGCGCCGCGACACCGCCGAATTGGAACGTGCATGAATCGTCATGATCGGACCCTCCCGCAGTTCCAGCGATCAAACCTGCTCTACGCCCGCCGCCTTCTTGATCGCGGCGCGAATGCGCACATAGGTTCCGCAGCGGCAGATGTTTCCCGCCATCGCAGCGTCGATATCGGAGTCGTCGGGATGAGGCGTCACGGCGAGCAGGGCCGCCGCCGACATGATCTGCCCGGGTTGGCAATAGCCGCATTGCACGACTTCCACATCGAGCCACGCCTTCTGCACCTTCGCGCCGACAGGCGTTTCGCCGATAGCCTCGATGGTCGTGATCGCGCGGTCGCCGATCGAGCCTATGGGAAGAAGGCAGGAGCGCACCGCTTTGCCGTCCAAATGAACCGTGCAGGCGCCGCATTGCGCGATGCCGCAGCCGAACTTTGTGCCAGTCAGTCCAAGAACATCGCGCAGCGCCCAGAGGAGCGGCATGTCATCGGGGGCATCGACCTGCCGAACCTGGCCATTGATTTTAAGTGTGGTCATTTTCGATTTTCCCCCCGCCAGGCGGTCAACCGTTTGAAGATGCGAGCTGTCAATTGCGCTCCAGAAGCGCGACTGTACCATGGCCGCCATCCGCGCAAACCGAAACCATGCCTCGTGAGCCCGGCGCCATCGCGCCCAGTTCCTTCGCGGCCTGGCTGAGAATGCGCGCCCCGGTCGCCGCAAAGGGATGGCCGATGGCGAGCGATCCACCATGTGGATTGAGGCGATCCCACGGAAATTCGCCAGGATCGAAATCGACGCCAGCCTTCTCGCGGCGATAGACGGGATCGGACGCTGCCTTGATATTGGCGAGCACCTGGGCGGCGAACGCCTCGTGGATGTTCCACGACTGAATGTCCGCAAACCGCAGTTTGTGGCGCGCAAGAAGGCGCGGTATTCCGCGCGCTGGCGCCATGAGGATGCCCTCCTCATGGTAGTCCATCGCCTGGACCTGCCAATCGACAAACCGGACAGCAGGCGGATTACCGAGCCTGCGCAATCCTTCGGCGTCGCAGACCCAGATTGCCCCGGCGCCGTCCGTGTTCGGCGAAGAATTGCCAGCCGTCAGCGTTCCATATCCGCTCGTGCGATCGAAGACGGGCGGAAGGCTTGCAAGTTTGTCGAACGAGGTGTCGCGCCGCGGGATGGTGTCGTGGTCGACGCCGTCGAACGGGATCACCAGATCCCCGAAGAAACCGGCGTCCTGTCCCGCGATGGCGGCCTGATGGCTGAGCAACGCACGGCGATCCTGATCGGCGCGTGGAATCTGAAAGTGCGTGGCCGTGTCTTCGGTATGTTCGCCCATGGAGCGGCCGCTTTGCCGGTTTGCCCAGCCGTGAATCGGAAGATCGAAATCCTGCGGCGTCACCCTTTGCAGGGTTTCCAGGGCGCTCGCCGGATTCTTGACGAACTGGCCAAGCACATTGTCTGCAATCTGGGCCTTGAGAGCGAGCGGCACGTGACTCATCGTTTCGACGCCGCCCACCAGCGCCAGATGCAGGTCGCCATGGCCCACCATGCCCGATGCCTCGATCACGCCGATAAAGCTCGTCGAGCACGCCATCACAGTCGAGAAGGCGGGAATGTTGGGCGACATTTTCGCTTCGAAGATCAGCTCGCGGGCAATGTTGGACATCGTCGCGTCGGGAATCACCTGACCCCAGACGACAAAGCCCGGCGTGGCACGCGCATTCATCGCCTGAAGCACGGGAACGGAAAGTTCCAGCGCATTGTGCTTCGCGAATGCTCCACCGGCCTTCATGAAGGCGGTGCGAAAACCCGGAACGAGAAAAACGTCGGTCATCGGCATTTCTCCATGGCCTCACCTGACTCGCTCATCCCGATTGCTCAATGTGCGGCAGCGGGCGCCTGAGTTGGGGCAACATTGCGCAGGAACGGCACCAGCAGGGTTGCCAATAGAAATGCGACCATGATGGCGAGGAAGGCATCGGCATAGGCGAGCGTCGAGGCCTCGCGATAGGTTAGGTTCCAGAGCTGCTTGAGCGCGGCCAGATGAGCGGCAGTCGCGCTCCCAAGGGCGTCGGTGTAGCGCTGGGTCACGCCCGAGACCAGATTGTTCATCGCGTTGTTGGCGCTGGTGAGATGGGACGCCAATGCCGTGAAGTGAAAATTGGTACGATCGTTGAGGATCGCGCCGCAGACCGCGATGCCAACGGCGCCGCCCAAGTTGCGCATCATGTTGAAGAGGCCGCTCGCATATTTCAGACGCTCGGGCGGCAGGCTGCCGAGACCGAGATTGACGCTGGGCGCCACCGCGAAAGCCTGCGGAAAGCCGCGCAGGATCTGCGGGACGAGCAGCTCCACGCCGCCCCAGTCACTGGTGATGTAACTGAAGCTCCACATCGAGATGCCGAAGCAGGCAAGCCCGAACATCATCAGCCAGCGCGTGTCAAATTTGCGCGCCAGATAAATATAGACGGGAACGCCGGCAAGCGAGGCGACCCCGGTCGAAAAGATGGCGACTCCGGTCTGCCAGGCGCTGAAACCGCGCACATAGCCGAGAAAGATCGGCGTCAGGTAGATCGTCGCGAAAATCCCGATGCCGGTGACGAAGGACAGCGTGCAGCCGATCGCGAAGTTGCGATTGCGGAAGGCGCGCAAATCAACGACCGGATTGGCGAACGTCAGGCTGCGGATACCGAACAGAATGCCTGAAACGCCGGCAATGACCGAGCAGAGCGTGATCGTGGAATCGTCAAACCAGTTCCAGCGCGTACCTTCCTCCAGCACGTATTCCAGATTGCCCAGAAAGATCGCCATCAGCGCGATGCCGGGATAGTCCGCACCCTTCAACAGCGACAGGTCTGGCTTGTCGATATCGACCAGCATTGGAACGAGAAGCGTGATCGCGATGCCGGGAACGAGGTTGATGTAGAACAGCCAGTGCCAGTTCAGCGTGTCGGTGATGAAGCCGCCGATCACCGGACCCAATGTCGGCGCGATGGAGGCGATGGTGCCGATTACGGCGGCGGAATAGACGCGGCGGGTGCCCTGAAAATAATGGAACGACGAGGTGAAGACGGTCGGGATCATCGAGGCGCCGAGCAAGCCCTGCAGGGCGCGAAACACGATCATGCTCTCAATGTTCCAGGCGAGACCGCAGAACAGACTCGCAAGTGTGAAGCCCGCGGCCGACGCGGTGAAGAGCCATCGGGTCGAGAACGCGCGCGTCAGCCAGCCCGACAGAGGGATCATGATGATCTCGGCGATCAGATAGGCGGTCTGCACCCAGCTGATCTGGTCCTGGGCGGCCGACAGGCCGCCGCCGATTTCCTGCAGGGATGCTGCGACGATCTGGATGTCGAGCAGCGCGATGAACATGCCGAAGCACATGACGATGAACGGAAGGATGTCCCGCAGCCAGCCCGCCGAGGTGGGCGCAACAGACATTGCCGGCGCCGTCGCCATGTTATCCGCCGGTGCGCGTATCCACGTCCGCGGTGACCGAAAGACCGGGGCGCAGGCGACCAAGCTGCGACGCGTCGCCCTCGAGCAGAATGCGAACCGGCACGCGCTGCACGATCTTGGTGAAATTGCCCGTGGCGTTTTCCGGCGGCAGGACGCTGAACTGCGCGCCGGTCGCCGGCGCAATACTCACAACGCGGCCATGAAACGCCTCGCCCGGCAACACGTCCGCATCTACTGAAACCGTCTGGCCGGGGTGCAGATCCGCAATCTGGCTTTCCTTGAAATTCGCGTCCACCCAGAGACCATGCGCCGGCACAATCGACAGAAGCTCTGATCCGATCGTTGCATAGGCGCCCACGCGAACTGCGCGGTTGCCGACATAGCCGTCAACCGGCGCGCGGATTTCGGTATAGCCGAGATTGAGCCGCGCGGTGCGCAAATCGGCTTGCGCCTGCGCCACGTTTGCGCGCGCTTGATCGATCTCAGTCTGCAGCACGGCAAGTTGTTGGCTGGAAGCGGCGGCGGCTGCGCGTGCCGAAGCGACGCCGGATTGTGCCTGCTCGTCTGCCGAACCCGCACGCTGCACATCCTGCCGCGAGGTGGCTACCGCGCGCATAAGGCCCTGGTAGCGGACGTCGTCGTCATGCGCGAACCGGGCTTGCGCCTGCCGGGCCGAAAGATCTGCTTCGGCCTGCCGAATCAGTGATTGCTGGAGCACATACTTGGCCTGGAGGTCGGAAAGTGCTGCCTGCTGCGCCTGTACGACTGCCTCGGCGTGATCGACGGCAGCGCGGAAATCGCGATCGTCGAGACGCACAAGCAGCTGGCCCTTTCGGACATGCTGGTTGTCCTCGATCGCCAACTGCGACACGAAGCCGGCAACATGCGGCGCGATCGCCGTGACGTTGCCGCCGACATAGGCGTCGTCAGTGCTTTCGATGAAACGCCCATTGGCCAGCCAGTCATAGCCATAGACGCCGACGCCCAGTCCCAGAATTGCGACGACGCACGCCATCAGAATACGCCGCCGATCGAATTTCAGCTTGAGATTCGATCGCGCGATGACGGGAGCAAAGCCTGTGGCGCGGTCGAGAGTCACGCTAGCCATGGCGATTGCGTCCTTTCGCGCGTCTCGGTGATTTGGAAATCGGCGGTGCCGGCGGACGTTCACCGAGGCTGCGGTCGCCGGATGCATAGGCGAGACGGCGGCGCGTGCGCTCGCTCGCGGCGGGGCCCGGCACATAGTGGAATTCGGTTTCGTTCAGCAGCCGGCCACTCGAGCCATCGACCACGACCGGCTCGACGATGGCGCCACTCTTCCTGTCGGCCAGCAGGACGCTCGGTCCTTCGGTTGCAAAATGCGTGTTGCCCCAGGCGAGCAGAGCGATCAGCACGGGGCGGAAGTCGCGTCCCCGCGGCGTCAGCACATATTCGTACCGCGCAGGCCGGTCACTGTAGCAGCGGCGTTCGAGAAGCCCCGATTCGACAAGAGCGCTCAGCCTGCGCGCCAGCATGTTGGGAGCGATGTTGAGGCTTTTCTGAAATTCGTCGAACCGGCTCACGCCGTGAAGCGCGTCGCGCAGGATCAGGATGCTCCACCACTCGCCCACTCGCTCGAGGCTTCGCGCGATGGGGCACTGCATGTTGCCGAAGTTTGTGCGTTGCATGGGAAGTGCGGCTCGCTATCATCTTGCAAGCTACAATGTAAGTGTGTTACTTTCATTATGCAAGTGATTTGAGCGCGTGTCAGATAAGTTACTGATAATACGGCGGAAATTTATTCTATGCGGGTATGCCCTACAGGTTTTGCTCCCACTAAATTTCACTCGTCGTGCGAAAACGCGCTGTTCGCGCTCAATCCGGCAGCGACTTCGGATCGCCCGCCACCAGCCTGCCACTCTCGAGCCAGCGGATCAGTCCGGGAGTCAGTTTGGCTTCCGCCGCGGCTTCATACAGTTTGACATCTTCCTCCGTCAGCACGCTTTGCCAGCGATTGTTGGTGCCGCTGTGAAGGAAAGTTTGGTGGCCGTCGTTGAATCCCCGCTTGAGGCCGCCTAGCAGCGCGTCGCCATCGCGCTTCATCGCGGCGAACGAGGCAGCTTCGACGAGCTCGGGCCACAATGCGTCGGGCGTTTCAATGTCGAGAAAGTCGGCGATGCGCTTCATCTCGTTCGAAAGGTTGGCCTTCAAATCATTGTAGTGGACGAGGAGCAGGTTCGGCCGCGCCCGCTCGCGCCAGAACGAGCACTCGATGTCAAAATAGGAGTCGGCTCTTGTCGTCTCCGCGCTGCCCCCTTCGCCGGTCATCCAGTAGCGGAAGAATTCGCGCGGCGTTCGCGGCGCCCGCGGGAAAGGCCGCCCGATGGTTTCGTCCGCCATGCCGATCGCGTCGAAGCGCTCCAGCGCCTCGGGCAGATAGTTGTTGAAGTGGTTGAGAAACGACATGCAGGCGTCGAGGCCGGCGCGCGCCACATGGATGTAGCGGACTTCGTCGTAGATCGGCAGGGCATCGAGCGGAAGATGGGATTTGAGAAACCGCCGGTGCTGCTGCGCCTCGATTATCGGCAACATAGCCTCGATCGGCATCGTGAACCGGCAATCGATCCACAGCGACATATCGAAAAGCGGACGGGGCGCCGGCGACTGGAAGACAAGGAGGTTGACGATGTGCTGCGTCCAGGTCGTGCCGGCCTTCGGCGCGGTGGCGATAATGACATCGCCCTCGCGCGGTTTGTAGCCGTCCCATTGCCGGCTGTCGCAGACCCAATTCCTGACGACATTGAGAGGCGCACGGCTCAGCATGGCAACGCTCCTATTGCCGCTCGGCAATCTGCGCTTTGGGATTGACAGGCGCGGGCGCGCAATCGCGCGATGACAGCGGCGGCGGCGCGCCGGGCAGCAGACGAATGCGTGGCGTCAGTTGCGCGAGTTGCCGCACGTAAGCGTCGGTGAACACGGCTGCACAGCCGCGGCTCAGATGCGAATATTCGGGAATCAGCAATCCTTTCATCGCGGGAACGTCGTCGGCGTGAATGCCCTGGACTTTCGCGGCCGCGAGCAGCGCGTTCCATCCGCGCGCGCGGGGCAGGCGCTCGTCCTCATGCCTGCGCAGTTCCGGCGCCGAAGGCGGACGAACGAAGATGACCTCGCCGCCATGGGCGCGGATCTTGGCGACCGCGATACGCGTCTTGTTCAAAGTCATCGCGATAACCGAGGCGGCGACCGGCTTGCCCACGAAGGAAGTAGGCGGATGCAGCCAGACCGCGCGCGCATGCGCCCTCAAGCGCGCATCGCGCTCGATGCGGGGCCATAGCCAGGTGTAGCGATCGTCGGTTGTGGTGCTGATTTTCCAGACATCGTCATAGGGCCCGTCCTCTACCGCACGAAGACCCGGGTCGAGCCGCGCGACAAGTGTGCTCAAGCGATAGTCGTCATCGAGAAAGGCAACAAATCGCGTGAGTTCGCGGTGGAGCAGAAAGGAAACACGTTGCGATGGCGATTCATGGTGGAAGCGCGTCAGCGCGTCCTTCATCAGCCCCGTTCCTTCGCGGAAATAGGACACCTCCGAAATGCCGACGATGAGGAGTCCGTTGAAATGCGGGTCATCGGCGAGGTCTTCCAGGAAAGGCCGCGCATTCGTTCCCGGCAATGCGAGTTGCAGCGGCCGGATTCCGGTCAGCGCCTCGAAGCGGTTGAAGTCGGTGTCAAAGAGGATGCGCGAGTCGCCGACGATCGCGACTTGAACGTGCTCGGTGTCGATGCGCCGGCGCCGCTCGGCCCAGGCCGAAGGTCCGTCGCCAAGATCGCCGGGCGCAAGATCGCGCACGCGCATCTGCCATTCCCACAGACCCGTGAAAACAAGTGTGAGCGCGAACACCACCGCGAACATTGCGCCCCATGGCTTCGGCGGAATGGGCCTGAGCGGCACCGGCTGGGCGACGCCCGGCCGGTCGGCCGCGGTCGGCCGCTCAGAACTGGAAGTAGATGAACGCATTGCCGCTTCCATGTTCGATGACGATGGCGGTCGCCATCAATGTCCACACGCAGGCGATCGCAACTGCCGGCGTGCGCGCCAGCACCGCTTCGAGCGTGTGGTTGCGCATCAGCCAATGCACGGTGACGAGACTGCCGACGATCGTTGCGATGGTAGCGAGATAGACAGCCGCCAGAATCGGCGCCGGCCCCACGTTCATCCCAAACATTTCCGAGAGAACGATCCAGGCGCGCGAGAATGTCTTGGCGCGGAAGAAAACCCAGGTGACGTTCACCAGCGTATAGGTGAGGAGACCCAGCGCGAAAAGCGCCAGCGGGCCGGGGCGATAATTGCTGAACCGCGCGCGCAGGCCGCGCTCGGCGGCGAGATAAAGTCCGTGCAGCCCGCCCCATACGACGAAGGTCCAGTTCGCGCCGTGCCACAATCCGCCGAGCAGCATCGTCGTCATCAGCGAGGTGTAGGTGCGAATTTCACCGTGACGGTTGCCGCCGAGGGGAATGTAGAGGTAGTCGCGCAGCCAGGATGACAACGTAATGTGCCAGCGACGCCAGAAATCGGAAAAACCGATTGCCGCATAGGGGAAGCGGAAATTATCCGGCAGCGCGAAGCCGAGGCACATCGCGGCGCCGATCGCAGTCGTCGAATAGCCGGCGAAATCGCAGAAAATCTGGCCGCTGAAGGCGAGCGTCGCCGCCCAGGAATCGAGCGCACCGGGAATCTTGTCGCTGTCGAATACCGCCTCCGCCGGGCCGGAAAGAAATCCGTCCGCGAGCACGACCTTCTCGAACAATCCGAGCGTCATGAGGGCAAGTCCGAAATGCAGTTGCTGCGCGGCGGCGCGGCGCGGCTGCGCGAATTGCGGCACCAACTCGGTCGGCCGCATGATCGGGCCGGCGACCAGATGCGGGAAGAAGGTCACGAACAGCGCATAGTCGAGGAAGTTGGTCGCCGGTTTCGCGCGCCCAAGATAGACGTCGAGCGTGTAGGACATGGTCGCGAAGGTGTAGAACGAGATACCGACCGGCAGGACGATGTCGTATTGCGGCGGCTGGTAGTGGACGCCCGCCGCCGCGAGCAGCGCGCTGAAATTCGCGAGCAGGAAATTGCCATATTTGAAAAAGCCCAGCATGCCGAGATTGGCCCCCACCGAAATCAGCATCCAGCCGCGGCGGTGCCAGCGGTCGGTGGCGTACACGAGTTTTTGCGCCGCGAACCAGTCGACCACCGTCGATATCCAGAGCAGCATGACGAAGGGTGGATTCCAGGCGGCGTAAAAAATGTAGCTGGCGATGAGAAGATTGACCTTCTTCGTCTTCCAGGGAAACGGCATCGCGTGCAGCGCAAGCACGATGGCGAAGAACGCCACAAAGGTCAGCGAATTGAAGATCATCCCGGCGCCCTCGGCCGAGAACGGACTCGGCCCCCGTCACATCCTGTCAGCGCCGGTTTGAGGGATCAATGGGCCTGGAGCTGATTGCGATCGCATTGGCGCGCCGCACTACCGGCTCCCGGGCTGCCGTTGCATTTGGAGGGCGTCGCTTTGATCTTACCTCCCCTTTGCGGGGAGGTCGAAATTTGCGAGCGTAGCGAAGCAAATTTCGGGTGGGGGTGTTGGCCTCTCCATGGATCGGCGGCGACCCCCACCCGAAAAACGCGAAGGGCGTTTTTTGACCTCCCCACAAGGGGGAGGTTGGTTGTATCGGCAACCGCAAATGACTCGAATCGCGCTTTCGAAATTCCACTACTCGCTGCGCTTGCGAACTGCTCCACGCGTTGATTCTTGCCCATCGCAGCGCGCGACAATCATCTCGGCGTCGTTCCACAGATACATGGCCGCATAGGCCCGCCACGGCCGCCACCTCTCGGTGCGCAGATCCAATCCGCCGGGATCGTTCAACCCGAGTGCACGCTTGAGGTCCTGGCCCTCGAACGGAAACGCATCGGGCTCTCCGAGCGCGCGCATCGCGACGTATTGTGCCGTCCATGCATCGATGCCGGGTAATTCGCGCAAACGCACGAGGAACGCATCGGAATCGACGACGCCCTCGAATGTGATATCTCCGTCGCATACAGCGCGCGCCAGAGCACGAAGCGTATCGGCGCGCGCTTTCGGCAAACCAATGCTGGCCAAATCGGTGCCCGCGAGAGTCCGGGGCTCCGGAAAGAGATGCGTCACGCCGTTGCCCGATGGAAACGGCCGCCCGAACGCGCGCGTCATGCGGGCTGCGCGCTCGCGCGCGTCCTGACTGCCGACATCGCGCCCGATGATCGCGCGCGCGGTGAGCTCAAACCCGTTCCAGCACCCAGGAACACGCAAGCCCGGATCGGCCTTCAGCCGTTTGGCCAGCATCGGATCGGCGACAAGGCTCCTGGCGATCGTCGCCCAGTCCGCATTGAGATCGAACAGCGCACGAATGCGTTCGACGATGAAATAAAGCGCACGCGGATCGGCGAACCGGATACGCGTACGGAGTGCAAGTTTGTTCTCATCGAGTGAGACCTCGAACGAACCGTCCGTGCCGTTCAACGCAATCGTGCGGCGGTAGGTGCTGTTCTCGATGGTCTCGACGCCCGGCGTCACGCACTCCGCGAGGAATGCGAGCATGCCTTTCCAGCTGTAAGGGGGACGGAAGCGCAGCCGGAATTCGTACTCATTCTCGGGAAGCGCAACGCGCTGACGCACGATGGTGCGGATCTGCGTGGGCGTTCGGTGATAGGTCTTGCGGATGCCGGCATTGAAGCGGCGCACGGACCCGAATCCCGCTGCGATCGCAAGTTCGGTCATCGGCAAATTCGTCTCGTCGATCAGCTTTTTCGCGAAATCCATCCGCCGCGTCTGCACGACCGATTTTGGCGTAGCGCCGAGATGCCTCAGGAACAGGCGCCGCAGATGGCGCGAACCAACGCCCAGGCGCTCGGCGAGCGTTTCCATTCCCCCGTCTTCTGAACCCATTTCGTCGATCAGGCGCAGCGCGCGCGACACCGTCGCCGAAGTCCCCGCCCATGCGGGCGTTCCGGGCGAAGATTCCGGCCGGCAGCGAAGACATGGACGATAGCCGGCTTCCGCCGCCGCCGCGGCAGTCGCGAAATACCGGCAATTCTCCTCTTTCGCGGTCGGTGCCGGACATATGGACCGGCAGTAGACGCGGCTGCCGCGCACGGCAATGAAGAACTTTCCGTCGAAGCGCGGATCGCGCGACAGCCGCGCCCGCGAACAGACGCGCCAGTCGAGATCCGATTCTTTCACGAGTGCCAGCACGTTCGAATCGCTTCCCTCAATTCGTCATTTCCGCGAAAGCACTCTTCGACGCGGTCGGGGCGCGGAACAATCTCTCATGCCGAGTATGTCGAAGCATGGTCCCGGCTCCCGCTGCGCCGTGCGCGCCGCGCAGCGAGTGCGCGGGGATTACACGATTTGTTGAGCGCATTCGCACACCAACCGAGCATACGCGATTTCAAGACACTTCATGGACGTTTTCGGACCTCGCTGCCTCCACATCGATGTCCGCAAACGTCCAACCCCACTTCGCGATTGGACCTAACGTTTCCGCCCGGAAGCAAGGGGTGCAAAGAGGAGAACGATCATGAAGTCCACAATTCTGAGCTGCACCGCAGCAATGCTGTCACTGGCTGTCGCGACGATACCAGCGCGCGCAGCGGCAGCAGCGAATAGCGCGAACACGCCAAAACGGCAGGTCGTGTACGATGTCTTCAATCTCGGTAACCCACTGGGCGGAACCTACGGCCAGGGCTCCAGCATCAACAATCGCGGTCAGGTGGCGGGCTTCGACGCTCTGCCGGGAAACACGGTCATGCATGCCGTGCGCTGGCGCAGCCGCGACGCAGCACAGGATCTCGGCACGCTCGGCGGACCCAACAGCGCCATCGCGTGGCCCAACCGCAACGATGCCGGCGCGATGGCGGGTGTCGCCGAAACTGCCACAGTGCAACCGCTTGGCGAAACGTGGAGCTGCGCGGCGGCGGTTTTCTACCTTGCGCCGCCGACTGGCGACGTCTGTCTGGGATTCCGCTGGAGGGACGGGAAGATGACGGCGCTTCCCACTTTGGGCGGCGACAATGGTTTCGCGACGGGCATCAACGATAGCGGCCAGATCGTCGGCTGGGCGGAGACCCCGGTTCACGATTTGAGTTGCAACGCGCCACAGGTGCTTCAGTTCGAAGCCGTCGAGTGGGGCCCGAAAGGCCAGATCATCGAACTGCTGCCGATCGAAGACGATCCCGACAGCGCGGCAACAGCGATCAACCAGAAGGGCCAAGTGGTCGGTATCTCGGGTCTCTGCGCAAACGCCATCGGCGGCGCGAGCGCCGAGCATATGGCGCTGTGGCAAAACGGCATGGTGACGAGTCTTCCCACGCTTGGCGGCCAGTACTGGAATACGCCGATGGACATCAACGAAAACGGCGACGTCACCGGATTCTCCGATCTGCCGGGCGACAGCGTGGCCTCCCCCAATTTCAACGCGTTCATCTGGACGAGGCGTGCCGGAACCGCGAATCTCGGCACGCTGTCCGGCGACGCTCTGAGCGAGGGCCTGGGCATCAACGACAAGGACCAGGTCGTGGGCGCGTCCTATCCCTCGACCCGCGCTTTCATCTGGCAGAACGGCGTGATGACGGATCTGAACAGTCTCGTTGCGCCAGGCACCACACTGGTGCTGATCGACGCGCAGGAGATCAACGACGCGGGTGCGATAACCGGCGAAGCGCAGGACCCCAACACCGGCGCAATCTCCGCCTTTGTAGCAACGCCCAGACCACAATAACCGCGCGTTTCCTCCCCCAACGTGGGGGAGAGCCTGCCCCGCAC
>PKWC01000091.1 GCA_003131925.1 Alphaproteobacteria bacterium
TGCCCATCGTGTACATCTGGGCATGAGCGGCCGCGCCATTCGCTCCCGAGCGATGGATTTCCTCGAGAATCGTAATCGCGGCGCCAAGTCCGAGGCCGGCTCCGCCAAAGCCTTCCGGGATCAACACGCCCAGAAAGCCTTCCTGCGTCAGTGCCTGCACGAACTCCGTCGGATAGGCACGTTCGCGGTCGAGCGCGCGCCAATATGGGCCCGCGAATCGTGCGCAGAGCCTGCGCAACGATTCACGAATTTCGGTGAATGTCTCTTCCGCCATCGAACAGGTTGCCATCCGTTTTGGGTTGACGGCGCTGGACAGACGCACGCGAACCGTCCAGATGTTCCTTATCAGGCGAGGGCGCGGGCATGAAGGTATCCGAGGCGGTACGATCGCGCCTGTCCGTGCGGGCCTTCCTCGACAAACCCGTATCTTTGCACATGCTGCGCGGCGTCCTGGAGCTCGCGGCGCGTGCTCCCTCGGGCGGCAATCTTCAGCCTTGGCGGCTTCATGTTCTGAGTGGCGGGGCGCTCGAAGAATTCCGCCAGATCGTGCGCCAGCGGCTCGCACGCGACCCCTCGCCCGACCCGCTCGAATATCACGTCTATCCCGCCAATCTGTGGGAGCCCTATCGCACCCAGCGGTTTCGCGTGGGCGAGATGATGTATGCGCTGGTCGGAATTCCCCGGGAGGACCGAGACGCGCGGCTGCGATGGTTTGCCAAGAATTACGAATTCTTCGGCGCGCCGGTGGGGCTCTTCTGCCTGATCGACCGCAAAATGGGGCCGCCGCAATGGTCGGATCTCGGCATGTATCTCCAGACGGCGATGCTTCTATTGCGCGAGCGCGGGCTCTCCTCCTGCCCCCAGGAATGCTGGTCGCGCTACAATCGCGCGGTGCGCGAGTTTCTGGGTGCTCCCGAAGAATTGATGCTCTTCTGCGGCATGGCAATCGGCTACGCCGACGAATCAAGCGCCGTGAACCGGCTGGACAGCGAGCGCATATCTCTCGATGACTTCGCCTCCTTTCATGGCTTTTGAGGCGAGGCGAGCGAAAGCGCCTCACATTTCGTCGTGCCAAAGGCCTTTCGAAGAAAGGTTCCTGTGCATGGCCGCAGAAATGCCATATTCCAACCTTGCCACGGCCTCTATTGATCCCAAAAGATCACAAGCCGGCTGGAGCGTAGCGGCAGATCCGCAGATCCAGGCCCCCCAACCCTCTCGGGTTTGCCGAAATGGGCCAGCCGGCGACTTTCCTAACCCGCCCGATTCCAGTCCGCGGCCATTTGGCCGTAGATACCTCCGACCGCGCCAGTCAGGACGGAAATAAGAGTGCGTATCCCGAGCATCTTCAACGTCATGTCGCCGAGCAGGACCGAGACTGCGATGCCCATGACCGCGCATAAGCCGCCCGCCACAGCACCGCCGCACGCCCCTCTCACATATCCTCGTGCCACTTCCTGGGCGTAGAGATAGCCCATCGTTGCGGAAATCATCATGCCGCCGAAGAGGAGCGCGTGGCTTTCGATCCACTGGCTGAAATGCGCAATGACAACGGCGATGACCTGAAACAGCGTGCCAACGAGGATTGCCCGCTGCAGCGCCCGATGGTCGACCAGTCCCGCGCGATTCATTGCTGCCTGTCGGTTGGGCTCAAGAGCCGACCCCTACGATCATCTTCGCCATTTCTGCTGACCGCAATCAACCGCGGAAACTGAGGTCTAGCATGGGGTCCGCGTGCCGGAACGCCGCAACATCATGACCGGAACTTAACCTTCGCGGTCTTGCCTGAATGCGCCGATTTCTCTAAGGGGCTGCGGTTCTTCACACTCACCTGGCGATCCGCTTCTCCCTCCATGATCGAAATCGACGGCCTGACCAAAACCTTCGGCCCGATCGCAGCCGTTTCCGGAATCAACCTCAAGGTTGGCCGGGGCGAAGTGCTGGGATTCCTGGGACCGAACGGCGCCGGCAAATCGACGACCATGAAGATGATCACGGGCTTTCTCGCGCCCTCCTCGGGCCGCGTGCGGGTCTGCGGATTCGACGTGGAGACGCAGACGATCGGCGCCCAGCGCATGATCGGTTACCTTCCAGAGGGCGCGCCTGCCTATGGCGACATGACCCCGCGGCAGTTCCTCGCCTTCATAGCCGAGGTGAGAGGCTACTCCGGATCGGAAGCAAAGGCGCGAATCGGCGACGCGGTGCGAAAAACCGACCTCGATCCCGTCCTCGATCAACCCATCGACACACTGTCGAAGGGCTTCAAACGCCGGGTGGGGCTCGCGCAGGCAGTTCTTCACGACCCGCCGGTGCTCATCATGGACGAACCCACCGATGGACTCGACCCTAACCAGAAGCATTCCGTACGCGAACTCCTGCGCGCAATGGCCCCTCGAAAGGCGATCATCGTTTCGACGCATTTGCTCGAAGAGGTCGAAGCAATCTGCACGCGTGCTGTGATCATCGACCGCGGACGGATCGTGGCCGACGGAACGCCCGCCGAACTGCTTGCGCGGTCGCGCCACCACAACGCCGTCACCCTCGCCCTGCCTCCCGCGAATATCGATGGTGTCAAGGCAAGGCTGAAGGGTCTGAGCAGCGTTGCCAGCGTCGACCAGCAGCAACGCAGCGACGGCACCATCGAGCTGACGGCCTTTCCGCGAAGCGGAGCTCTTCTCATCGAGGATATCAGCGCACTCGCCACCGCCGAGAGGTGGGACGTGAAGGAACTTNNNCGCCGCTCGCCTATGTGTTCATTGTGATCTTTCTCTTCGCGATGGGCGCCTTCACATTCTACATCGGCCACTTCTTCGAAAACGGCACGGCCGACCTGCAGGTTTTCTTCGGTTTCCACCCGTGGCTCTACCTCTTTCTCGTTCCTGCGATCTCGATGCGCCTGTGGGCCGAGGAGCGCCGCTCTGGCACGATGGAGCTCTTGCTCACGCTGCCGCTTCGGCTTTCGGCGACGGTCATCGGAAAATATCTCGCAGCCTGGGCATTTACCGGCGTCGCCCTTGCCCTGACCTTTCCCATTTGGATCACAGTGAACTATCTCGGCCATCCCGATAACGGCGTGATCCTCGCAAGCTATATCGGTTCCTTTCTGATGGCCGGCGCCTATCTCGCGATCGGCGCCTGCATTTCGGCGTCGACGAACAACCAGGTGATCGCCTTCGTCGTAAGCGTCGTCGTGTGCTTCCTGTTCACGATATCCGGCGCGCCGCTCGTGCTCGATTTCTTCAGCGCCTGGGCCCCGCTGGCGCTCGTCAATGCCATTTCGTCGTTCAGCTTTCTCACACATTTCACGGCAATTTCGGCAGGCGTCATCGATCTTCGCGATCTTATCTTCTTCCTGTCGCTGATCGCGCTGTTCCTGACGGCCAATGTCGTCATCCTGGACCTGAAGAAAACGGGCTGAACAAAGCGATGAAGCCGATTTCTCGCCGCCTCTACGCCCTGGGAGCGATCGCGCTGGCCACGGTCCTTTTCGTTGCGGTTAACATCGCAGCGGACGCAACGTTTACGACGACTCGGCTCGATCTGACTGCGAACGGTCTTTACACACTTTCGCCTGGAACGATTCGCACCCTCGACCAGCTCGTCGAACCGATCACCTTCAAGTTCTACTATTCGAAGAAAGTCGGGGCCCAGTACGCGCAGATCAACGCCTATGCCGGGCGTGTGCGCGATTTGCTCGGCGAATATGCCGCGCATTCCCACGGCAGGATCGTTCTCGAGGAAATCGACGCCGAACCCTTCACACCGGCGGAAGATGAAGCGGCGGCGGCTGGTTTGACGGGCGCCCCAACAGAGACTGGCGATTTCCTGTATTTCGGACTCGTTGGCACCAACACGATCAACGGCAAGGAAGTCATTCCGTTCTTCGCCCAGGAACGTGAATCCTATGTCGAATACGACCTCACCTCGCTCGTGTATCGGCTGGCTACACCGAAGAAGCCAGTCGTCGGGATAATTTCAAGCCTGCCGCTCGAAACGGGTGCGGGCGGGATGGCTGCCGCATTGCAGGGGCAAGTCCAACCCTTCATGATCTACGAAGAGCTGCGGCAGACCTTCACGACCAAACTGATCGATCAGAGCTTCGATCGGATCCCCGCCGATGTGAGCATGTTGGTGATCGCCCACCCGGCGCCGCTCCCTCCGCAACAGCTCTACGCGATCGACCAGTACGTACTCGGTGGCGGACATGTGCTGATCTTTCTTGACCCGATGTCCGAAGTCGCAATGGCCGCGCAGGGTGGTGGTCAGATGACGGCGCCTTCGTCCTCGGACATGAAGCCGCTGCTGCGCGCGTGGGGCGTGAACTACGATTCCTCCAAAGTCGTCCTGGATCGCGCTCTGGCGCAGGCCGTACAGACATCAAGCGATCAACGCAATCCGGTGGAGCGCTATCCGATGTGGCTCCATCTCGACAATTCCGATTTCGACAGCAGCGACCAGGTGACGGCGAATCTGCAGGCGCTGAATCTTGCCAGCGTTGGCGCCCTGTTCCCGCTCAAGGGTGCCACGACGACCTTCCAGCCATTGGTTCGATCGTCCAACGAAGCCTCGCTCATGGACGCGATGCAGGCGCATCTAAATCCGCGGCCTGGAGATTTGATGTCCGCGGTCGAGCCTACAGGACAGCGTTATACGATCGCAGCGCGAATCTCCGGCCCGGTAAAGACTGCGTTTCCCGGCGGACCGCCAACGATGACGCCTGCAGGAACCGCGCCGGCAAAACCCGCCCAGCCCACTCAGGCTTTGAACCAGCTCAAACTGTCGAAGGGATCGATCAACGTCATTGTCATGGCGGACAGCGATATTTTCGACGACCGCTTCTGGGTTCACGTCGAATCGCTCTACGGCCGGCGCCTTGCAGCGCCATTCGCGGACAACGCTGCCTTCGTCGTCAATGCGGTCGAGAATCTTTCAGGGTCCAATGACCTGATTTCCTTGCGCACGCGCGCAGCCAGCAGTCGCCCCTTCACGGTCGTTCGGAAATTGCAGGGACAGGCGCAGACCAGATTCCAGCAGGAAGCAGACGCGCTCAAGCAGCGCCTGGCCGATACCGAGAGCAGGCTCCACGCGCTGGAGCAGGGTGGCGCCGCAAAGTCCGGCACCGCGCTCACCGCGGATCAGCAGCGCGAAATCACCCGGTTCAGACGCGAGGTCAGCACCACGCGCAGCGAATTGCGCGACGTCCAGCACAGCCTGCGGAAGGATATCGATGCGCTGGGTGCATTTCTTGCCTTTGTGAATATCGCTCTGGTTCCAATTCTTGTTGCAGCCTTCGCCATTGTGCTCGCATTCCTCAGGCGGCGCAGGCGGGCCCGCGCGTTGGCTCTGTGAGACGGCGCATGAGTGATCGGCACGCTTCCCTTCAGGATCGACGCTGGCGAAATCTCTTGGCGCTGGCCGTTGTCGCGCTCATCATCATCGCCCTCGCCGCGCTGGCGCTGGTTCGTCAGTCGCACGAGGTCGCGCCGCGCCATGTGCCCCAGCCGTTCCTTCCCGGATTCGCTTCCGAGGCACGCGACGTTGCAAAAATACACGTCGCTTCGAAGAGCGGCTCGGTCGATATGCAATTCAAGCCGGAGAAGGGCTGGGTCGTTGCCAGCCACGACGACTATCCGGCCTCATTCGAACGGGTGCATGAGACTCTGGTCGGGCTCGCCGGACTTGAGACAATAGAACCCAAGACGGCCCGCGCCGACTGGCTCCACTTCCTTGACCTTGATCCACCTCCGAAAGGCGATGGAATTGCCATCACGCTTGTCGATGGTCGAGGGCGCACACTCGCCGCCCTCATCGTCGGGAAAAAAGAAAACATTGGCGATCCGAGCGGAGCTGTGGGCCTGTATGTGCGCCGAGCGGGTTCCGATCAGAGCTGGCTGGTGCGCAGCGTGTTCGAGCCCAAAACGGATGCGAACGATTGGCTCGACAAGCAGGTTCTCGATGTGGATTCCGCGCGCATTCAACAGGCCGACGTCAACCCTTCAAGCGGGCCTTCCTACGAGGTGCGGCGCAACAAACCCAGTGATTCGGATTTGACCATCGTGGACTTGCCCAAGGGGCGGGAAATCTCCTATCCGGGCGCCGCCGACGGCGTGGCTGGCGCGATTTCCGGATTTACTTTCGACGACGTGCGCCCCGCCAGGGATTTTGACTTCTCCGATGGCGCCCACACGGCGCGACTCGTTGCCTACACTTTCGACGGGCTTATTGTCACTGTCCAAACGATTCAACAGGGGAAGGATTATTGGTCTGAGGTTTCGGCCGAGGGCGCCGCCGGCAAGCCCGACGCCCAGCGGCAGGCACGGACAATCGACGCACGCGCGTCGGGATGGGCGTATAAGCTGCCTATGTACAAGGGCCAGCAACTCATGACGCAGCTCGAAAATCTCCTGAAGCCCCTGCCAGGAAAAGCGCCTCCTGCGACCAAATGAGTGGGACAGGCGCGGCCGACGCGGAAAGCGCTCCCGCCTTCCTGCGCAATCTTTGGTACAGGGCGGCGCAGGCGGACACGATTCGCCGAGGACGGTTGTACCGCCGCATTTTTCTTGGCGAACCGGTTCTTCTGGGCCGAACCCACGACGGACATCCCTTCGGGCTGCGTGATATCTGCCCCCACCGCGGGGTACCCCTTTCGGCCGGCCGATTGCTGGAAGAGAACACGGTCGAGTGCTCGTATCACGGATGGCGATTCAGGCCCGAAGGCACCTGCGCGGCCATACCCTCGCTAGTGGACGGTCAGGACATCGATCCCTCGCGCATTCGCGTGCGCTCCTATCCGGTGCGCGAACAAGACGGGCTCATCTGGATATTCATGCCGGCGCCGGGACAGGAGTTCACTCAACCCGCATTCGACCCCCCAAAGGTTCTCCTCGAGGGCAACGCCTGTCCGCAATTCGTAGAATGCCAGCGCTTTCGTTGCGCGATGGATCATGCCGTCGTCGGACTCATGGACCCGGCTCATGGGCCCTTCGTTCATCAGGCATGGTATTGGCGCTCACGCCACTCCATTCATGCAAAAGCGAAACGCTTCGCGCCCTCACTGCGCGGCTTTACAATGCTCGCGCACGAACCTTCATCCAATTCCTTCGCTTACCGAATTCTCGGCGCCGATGTCACAACCGAAATCCGCTTTGAATTGCCCGGCGTGCGCTTCGAAAACATCTCCGCCGGCACAAAACGGATCGTTGGCCTTACCACCTGTACGCCGATCGACGCGGACGCCACGGAAGTCACGCAGGTGTTCTACTGGAACAGTGCGTTGCTCGGGCTGATCAAACCATTTTTCCGGCCTTTTGCGCGAGCATTCCTGGGGCAGGACCGGGCGATGGTCGAACTGCAGCGCGAGGGCCTGAAATTCAATCCGCGGTTGATGCTCATCCCCGACGCAGACATGCCCGCAATGTGGTATCAGCGCCTCAAGAAGGCGTGGGCCGATTCCACAGGCGGCAATGCGGCCTTCGTGAACCCCGTGCCGGAAACGACACTGAGATGGCGGAGCTGAATCGCGAATGCCCAGACGCGCCGATATCCACACGATCCTGATCATCGGTGCGGGGCCGATCGTGATCGGCCAGGCTTCTGAATTCGACTATTCGGGGGCGCAGGCCTGCAAGGCTTTGCGCGCGGAGGGTTACCGGGTTGTCCTTGTCAATTCAAACCCGGCAACCATCATGACCGACCCGCAGCTCGCGGACGCGACCTACATCGAGCCCATTACCCCGGAATTTGTCGAGAAGATCATAGCGCGCGAAAGGCCCAACGTTCCGCCAGGACGCGTCTTCGCGCTGCTGCCGACAATGGGCGGTCAGACGGCGCTGAACACAACATTGTCGCTACGCAAGCGCGGAGTGCTCGAGAAATACGCGGTTGAGCTGATCGGTGCGAGTGCCGAAGCGATCGACAAGGCGGAAGACCGCGAGTTGTTCCGCCGCGCGATGATGAAGATCGGCCTGGACGTTCCGCGCGGCCAGACTCTGAAGGGTTATCTGAGGCACAAAAAGGACGAGCGCGGCAATTTTCTTTATGACGCCCAGAACAATCCTCTCATGGAACTCTCCCCGGAGGCGTTTGCGCATGCGCTGCAGACGCTCGAGGAAGTAGGGCTGCCTGCAGTGGTTCGCCCTTCCTTCACGCTCGGGGGGACTGGCGGCGGAATCGCCTACAACCGCGAGGAGTTTTTCGAGATCGTCGAGCTTGGACTCGATGCTTCGCCCACGAACGAGGTGCTGATCGAGGAATCCGTTCTGGGATGGAAGGAATACGAGATGGAGGTCGTCCGGGATCGCGCGGACAACGCCATCATCGTCTGTTCGATCGAAAACATCGATGCCATGGGCGTGCACACCGGCGATTCGATGACCGTCGCGCCGGCATTGACGCTGACCGACAAGGAATTTCAGCGCATGCGAAGCGCCTCGATCGAGGTACTGCGCGAGATCGGCGTCGAGACCGGGGGCTCGAACGTCCAGTTTGCAATCAATCCCGCCGACGGCCGCATGGTCGTCATCGAGATGAATCCACGCGTGTCGCGCTCCTCGGCCCTTGCGTCAAAAGCAACGGGATTCCCGATCGCCAAGGTCGCCGCAAAGCTTGCCGTAGGCTACACGCTTGACGAATTGCAGAACGACATCACGAAGGCGACGCCCGCATCGTTCGAGCCGACGATCGACTATGTTGTGACGAAAATTCCACGTTTTGCCTTCGAGAAGTTTCCAGGCGCGGAGACCGTGCTCACGACTTCAATGAAGTCGGTGGGCGAAGCGATGGCAATCGGGCGCACTTTCGCGGAGTCGCTCCAGAAAGCATTGCGTTCACTGGAGACAGGCCTTGGCGGGCTCGACGAAATCGAACTGCCGGCCGATCCCAATGCCGTGCGCGCCGCTCTCGCGCGTACGAGCCCCGACCGGTTGCGCATCGCGGCACAGGCGGTGCGAGCCGGGTTTCCACCCGAGGAAATCGTCGCGATAACACGTTACGACCGCTGGTTTCTCGATGAGATTGAAACAATCGTGGCAACGGAGGCGCGCCTGCGCCGCGAAGGGTTGCCCGCGGATGCCGAAGGACTTCGTCGCGCCAAATCGATGGGGTTTTCCGACGCAAGGCTGGCTAAGCTTTGCGGCTGGACGGAAGGCGAAGTACGTCAGGCGCGGACCGCGGCGGGAGTACGGCCGGTTTACAAGCGGGTCGACAGCTGCGCCGCCGAGTTTCTGGCGCATACGCCATACATGTACAGCACCTATGAAGCTCCGATCGGCGCGAGCGCGGAGTGCGAGAGCAAGCCGACCGACGCCCGCAAGATCATCATACTGGGCGGCGGCCCGAATCGAATCGGCCAGGGTATCGAATTCGACTATTGCTGCTGTCACGCTGCCTACGCGCTATCGTCGCGCGGCTTCGAAACCATCATGGTCAATTGCAATCCGGAGACCGTTTCGACGGATTACGATACGTCGGATCGCCTCTATTTCGAACCGCTCACAACGGAGGACGTGCTCGAAATCGTGAATGTCGAACGTTCGAATGGCAGCCTTGAAGGCGTCATTGTGCAATTCGGCGGGCAGACGCCGCTAAAACTCGCGCGCGCTCTGGTCGAGGAGGGCGTTCCAATTCTCGGAACGAGCGCCGACGCGATCGACCTGGCGGAAGATCGGAGGCGATTCCAGGCGCTGCTGGAGGAGCTTCACCTCAAACAACCTCGCAACGCCACCGCTCTGACATCGGAAGAGGCAATCGCCTCCGCCCAGGCAGTCGGCTATCCACTGATCCTCAGGCCATCCTACGTACTCGGTGGGCGCGGCATGGCAGTTGTCGCCGACGAACCGCAGCTTAGATCCGTTTTGCAATCTGGCGAGCTGTTTCGTATCTCGGGCGACAACCCCGTGCTCATCGACGGCTTTTTGCAGCACGCGATTGAAATCGACGTCGACGCGGTAGCCGACGACACGGGCGAAGTTTTTATTGCCGGCATCATGGAGCATATTGAAGAAGCTGGCGTCCATTCGGGCGATTCCGCATGCGCCATCCCGCCGCACTCTCTAAGTCCGGAAACCGTTTCGGAGATCGAGCGGCAGACAGTCGCGCTGGCCCGGGCGCTCAAAGTGTGCGGCCTGATGAATGTGCAGTTCGCCGTGCAGGATGGCGAAATCTACGTGCTCGAAGTCAATCCGCGTGCGAGCCGCACGGTGCCTTTCGTAGCCAAGGCCATTGGACTGCCCGTGGCGGCAATCGCTGCGCGTGTCATGGCGGGCGAGACCCTCGCCGCGCTCGAGCTGAAGCCCAAGAGGCTTGACCACATTGCGGTCAAGGAAGCTGTGATGCCGTTCGCACGTTTTCCCGGCGTCGACACCGTGCTCGGCCCCGAAATGCGCTCGACCGGCGAAGTCATGGGCCTCGATACCAATTTCGGGCGAGCCTTTGCAAAGAGCCAGATCGGCGCCGGGGCCAAACTTCCCCAGAGCGGCATGGCCTTTATTTCGGTCAAGGAAGCCGACAAGGCATACGCCATCGAACCCGTGCGGCTGCTCATTGAAATGGGCTTCGCGGTCATCGCGACCCGCGGCACCGCAAAATATCTCGAGGCGGCGGGTCTCGGCGTGAGAGTGGTCAACAAGGTGCTCGAAGGCCGACCCCACATTGTCGACGCCCTCAAGAACGGCGAGGTGCAGCTCGTGTTCAATACCACGGAGGGTCAGCAGGCGCTGGCCGATTCCCTCTCCATCCGGCGCACGGCCTTGCAAATGAAAGTTCCCTACTACACGACCATGGCGGGGGCGTCGGCCGCCGTCGAGGCAATCGCGGCCCTCCGCGAGGGCGCGCTCGATGTTCGCCCGCTCCAGAGCTACGGTTGAGGCTACCCCGACGCCCTTGAAGTCGACCGCCGCCAGCCTTAATTTGAAGCGCGCTCGTTGGACCAAACGACGAGATTGCGTAGACTTGACAGGTACTTAAAGGAAAGCTCGCGAAACTCCGGACCGGCCGCGCCCCTTGGGCGGGCCGAGCGGAGCTTTTTTGCCGCTGGTGGGATCGAGAGGCCATGGAACGAATACCGATGACAGCAGGGGGCTATAAAGCCCTCGAGGATGAGATCAATCACCTGAAAACCGTGGAACGCCCGGCGACGACCCGTCTCATCGAGGAGGCGCGCGCGCATGGCGATCTCTCCGAGAACGCCGAATACCATGCCGCAAAGGAGCGTCAGGCGTTCATTGAGGGCCGCGCCGTCGAGCTGGAGGATAAGCTCAGTCGAGCGGAAATCATCGACATCTCAAAGCTCTCCGGCAACTCCGTCACGTTCGGCGCGACGGTGACGCTTGTCGACGAAGATACCCGCGCCAAGAAGAAGTACCAGATCGTTGGCGACTTCGAGGCAAATGCGAGGAACGGGCGAATTTCCATTTCCTCGCCGATCGCGCGTGCGTTGATCGGCAAAACGAAGGGCGATTCCGTTGAGGTCACCGCTCCTGGTGGGCCCCGCTCCTATGCGATTCTGAAGGTAGAATTCGTATAAGTCTGGCGTTGCCGCGATTGGGGCATGCGAGTCACGGGCGCTTAGCCAGCAGAGCGGAAAGTTCCGCGATCTCGGTGGATCGTCGGCTGGGCGATAGACGAGCAAGCGCTTCGCGCAACTCCGCTTCGAAGGCCGGCGCGCGCGCTCCCAGCTTTTCCGGTGAGAGTGCCGACAGGGAAAATCCGAGGCCCACGATGTCATCAGCAGTGAGGCTGCGCCGGACGACCACACCAAGCCTTTCGAGCACGCAAAACGGCGAATCAAGAAGAACCGATTCATGCGTGCGATATTCCGGAGCCTTGGTCGCGCGCACCTGAGGCGCTTCAGCCCGTCCGAATTTGTCGGCCAGGTCACGCAGCAGGCTGCGCCACGCATTTTCCACAGTGGCTGGATGGTCGTCATGGACGAGAGCGATGGTCCCGCCCGGCAGAACAAGCCGGTCAAGCATCTGGAGCGCAGCAGAGCGGTCCATCCAGTGAAACGCCCGCCCGATGGTTACGAGCCTGAAAGGACCGATCCCGCGCGGCATGTCGAAGGAACTGCCTTCCAGAATATCGACTGCGACCTGGGCTTCGGACACAGCCGCGCGCAATTCGGACAGCATGTCCGGTTCCGGGTCGATCGCGGTGACCGCCATTCCGGCGCGCGCGAACGGAATCGCGAGCAGGCCGGGCCCGGCTCCAAGATCCATGACCGGATCGCCCTGACTCAGCCCGGCATGGGCCGCGATCCGGTTTATGAGCGTATCGGGATATCCGAGCCGGAAGCGCGCGTAGAAAGGAACATTGGCCCGGAAGCGGCGCGGATCAAAGGCCGGCTGGCACATCTGCGACTCGTGCGAATAAGGTCTCGGGCGACTATACTAGCCACGGTCAACACCAACTGGACAATGCTATGGCGACGATTGCACTCGTCGACGACGACAGAAACATCCTGACCTCGGTCGGCATGCTTCTCGAACAGGAAGGTTATCACGTTCGGACTTACGCGGACGGTGCCTCGGCCTTGACCGCTCTGCAGGCGACGCCGCCCGACCTCGCAATCCTCGATATCAAGATGCCGCGCATGGACGGTCTGGAGCTGCTGAGGCGTCTGCGGCAAGGCGCCGATCTGCCGGTAATTTTTCTGACGTCCAAGGACGAGGAAATCGACGAATTGATGGGCCTGAACGCCGGTGCCGACGACTACGTTCGCAAACCATTCTCGCAACGTCTCCTGCTCGAGCGCGTGAAAGCCGTGCTGCGCCGTGCAGATGCCCGCAAGAACGGGGCTGGGACCACCGAACCCCGGCGGGAGGCTCTGATTCGCGGCAAGCTGGCGCTCGATCCTCAGCGGCACGACTGCACGTGGGACGGCAAACCCGTTCGCCTGACCGTCACCGAGTTTCTGATTCTGCAGTGTCTGGCCCAGCGTCCCGGCTTCGTAAAAAGCCGCGACAATCTCATGGACGCTGCCTATGACGACCAAGTCTACGTCGACGACCGCACAATCGACAGCCACATCAAACGGCTGCGGAAAAAATTCAAGGTGGTCGATGACGATTTCGATGCGATTGAAACCCTTTATGGCGTCGGATATCGGTATCGCGAGACCTGACGCGAAAGGTGGCATGACTCTCGCGGGGGGAGTTTTGCGACTTCAGCGCCGCCGCGTGCCCGGGCTGTCGTGGCGTATCATTCTCGCGAATACGGCGGCACTCGCGATCCTGATTGGGGGAACGCTGCTCGTCGAGACGAGCCGGCAGGGACTCGTCGATGAGCGGGTAGAGGAAATTCGTCAGGAAGCCTCGATCGTCGCGAGCACGCTCGCCGAATATGCGACCCGCGAAAGAACGCGTTCGATTGCGATCGGTCAGGCCGAACCGCTGCTGCGTCAGCTCATCGCTCCCACAAACCTTCGCGCGCGGCTCTATGGCACAGATGGGAGCCTCGAGATCGACACGCGAGATCTGCTCGCACGCAACGTGGTGCAGACTGTCGAACTGCCGCCATTCGATTTGCGCCACCGCCTGGAGGCGCTTGCCACACGCGTCTACGACGGAGTGATGGGCGTGCGTCCATTCACGAGTATGGCGCCCTATCTGGAGACCGGCGGCAACGGCACCGTCTACGGCGAGGTACGCCGCGCGCTCAATGGCGAGCCAACTTCCGCCAGGCGCCTCGATGCGCAGAACAGGCTGGTTCTCTCGGTCGCAGTTCCAATCGAGCGTTTCCGCACGATCTACGGCGTTCTCATGGTCACGACCGAGGGCGGAGACATCGACGATATCCTGCGCCAGGAGCGCGCCAGCCTGATCGGTATCGCGCTTGTCGCTGTCGTGGTGATGGTCATTTCCTCATTCTATCTGTCCGGCGCAATCGCCAGGCCCGTGCGCCAGCTCGCCGCCGCCGCCGACCGTGTGCGCAGCGGCCGGCTGGCGCGCGAGGCAATCCCGCTCATGCCCGAGCGCAACGACGAAATCGGCGATCTCGCCGACAGCCTCCGCGCCATGACGCGTGCGCTCTATGCGAGAATCGATGCGATCGAGCGCTTCGCGGCCGATGTCGCGCACGAGCTGAAGAACCCGCTCACTTCGCTCAAGAGTGCCGTCGAGATGCTCGTCCGCACCGGCAACGAAGCTTCGCGCGACCGGTTGATAGCGATCGTTGGCAACGATATCGCGCGGATCGACAGGCTGATTACGGACATTTCCGATGCGTCCCGCCTCGATGCCGAGTTAAGCCGCGAGCAGATTCGCCCCGTCGACGTGTCGCACCTTCTGGAGACGGTCGTTGAAATCTATGGCCTGGTTCCACTTCCACGCGGGATAAACCTCGCACTCACAATCAAGCTCCCCTTGGGCGCCAAAGTGCTGGGACAAGACGAGCGGTTGGGACAGGTTCTCCGCAATCTCATCGACAACGCCGTATCGTTCAGTCCCGAAGGTGGAACGGTGGCCATCATCGCCGAGAACCACGACGCATATGTCCGTGTCGCCGTCGAGGATGATGGCCCCGGGATTCCACCGGAGATGCTGGAAACGATCTTCGACCGCTTCTACACGGAGCGGCCGGCCGAGCATGGCTTTGGAAGGAATTCCGGTCTTGGACTCTCCATCGCACGTCAAATCGCGGAGGGCCTGGGTGGGCGCATTTGGGCCGAGAACCGCTCCGAAAACCAATCGGGCGCCCGCTTCATTGTCGAGCTTCCGCTCGCTGGGTGGGCATAGCGATGAGTGATGGTCCATGACTTCGTCGATCNNGATCAACATCCATGCGAGTTGCGTGCTGCTTGGGCCTGCGGGTGGGGCGTTTGGCGCGCCAGCTGATGCCGGCATCCTGCTGCTGGGCGGGAGCGGCGCGGGAAAATCGGATCTGGCGCTGCGCCTCATCGCACGGGGGTCGTTGCTGGTCGCCGATGATCGGTGCGAGATTTCTGCCGATGACGAATCGCTGTGGGCACGGCCGCCGCGCGCACTCGCGGGATTGATCGAGATTCGTGGCGTCGGCATTGCCGCGCTCCCCTTCGCTGCGGAGGCGCGGATCCGTCTCGCGGTCCGGCTCGTCGACCCGCGCGCGGTCACGCGTTTGCCGGAGGCCGAACGCTACGAGCCGCCCCGGTCTATCGAAGCGTCCGAACACGTATGGCCGCCCCTGATTGCGCTCGCGCCCTTCGAAGCGTCCGCGCCTGCCAAGATTGCCGCCGCAGTCGCCTCCTTTTCCGGACACGGCCAGGGCGTGAGACCTCAATGAGGGCTTCCATCGCGCATGGCGTGAGCTATCGTCTCGCGCTTTCGGGGTCTGTCGTCTCGTCATGATCGGCATTGTGATCGTCACCCATGGGCGCCTGGCGCAGGAAACCATCGTGGCCATGGAGCATATGGTAGGTCCGCAGCCCAATCTGCGCGCCGTGAGCATCGGTCCCGAGGACGATACGGACCGCCGCCGGCGCGAAGTCGCAGCGGCCGTCAAATCTGTCGACCATGGGCAGGGCGTGGTTGTCGCAACGGACATGTATGGCGGCACACCGTGCAACGTCGCGCTCACCTGCCTCGAGCGTGGACGCGTGGAAGTGCTCGCAGGATTCAACCTGCCGAGTCTCATCAAGCTCGTTGATGTCCGGGGTCGCCTTCCCCTCGACCAGGCCGTTGCGCAGGCGATCGAAGCCGGGCGCAAATATATGCGCGCCGGCTCTGCCGATCTCCTCGACGGATAACAGGGAATGGAGGGGTGCGGCCGCGCGATCGTCAGGATCGTCAACAAGAAAGGTTTGCACGCGCGGGCGTCGGCCAAGATCGTGGAGGCCGCGGCGCGCTTTCAGTCGCACATCACCGTGTCGAAGGACGGACAGGCCGTGGATGCGCGTTCCATCATGGGGCTCATGATGCTGGCGGCAAGCGAAGGCTGCGAGATTGCGATCGAGGCGAAGGGTCCGGACGCCGATGTGGCGCTTGCCGCAATGGTGGCGCTCGTCGAGGCAAAATTCGGCGAAGATTGAGTATGCTGGAATTCGCTTCCGCATTGATCTTGTGGCTTCCCAGACTCTTCAACTGGATTCTGGCGCCGATGATCATGCTGCTTCTTGCACTCGCGCTCTGGCGGAGAACGCGGTCCCGCGCAGCGCTGGGCTTCGTGATCGCTGCGGCGGTATCTGCGACGTTTCTGTCGCTGGAGACGGCGGCGCTTGTCTATGTCTGCTGCGATCAAGCCAGGGTGATCCTCTCGATACTCCTGGATTTCCGGCCTGGCGTGACGGCGAACTTCCTGTTCGCAATTTTGGGCAGCATCGGCGTCCCGCTGCTCAGGCTGATTCCGATGCTCGTCGCCGGCGCCGTTGCTGGCACGATTGCCTTCGTCCTTCGTTCTCGTGCCGAGATGAAAACGAAACTGTCGGCCGGATTCGATGCAGATATCCGGCCTGCCGAGGCGGCGGCCTAGCAGGCTGTTGAAGAAGT
>PKWC01000062.1 GCA_003131925.1 Alphaproteobacteria bacterium
ATCGATCCCGAAGGGTCGAACGAGGCGATCGTTCCATCGGGAGCCCGCACAAAGCCGTGATAGAGGTGACTGCTATCCCCGTACCATCCCGTGATCGCACCCTTGTTATTGATGATGATGGCGTCGGTGTTAATCGATCCCGAAGGATCGAACATCGTGAATGTTCCATCGGCAGCCCGCAAAAAGCCATGGTTAACGAAGCTGCTGTCTTCATAATATCCCGTGATCTCGCCGCTGTCATTGTTCCAATCGGCATAGGTGTTGATGGAGCCCGGATAGTCGAACGACTTGATCTTCCCGTTAGGTTTGCGCACAAAGCCGTGATAAACGAAGCTGCCGTCCTCATATTGTCCCACGATCACACCGCTGTCATTGATCGCAGTGGCATAGGTGTTGATCGATCCCGAAGGATCGAACGAGGTGATCGTTCCATCGGCGGCCCGCACCCAACCGTGATAAAACTGACTGCTATCCTCGTACCATCCTGCGGTGACTCCGTCCTTATTGATGGCACCATCGTCGAAGGTGCCGATCGATCCCGAAGGGTCGAACGAGGCGATCGTTCCATCGGGAGCCCGCACAAAGCCATGCCAGATGTCTTTGCCGTCCTCATAATCTCCCGCGATCCAACCGGGGTTATTCATACCTTCGGCTTCGGTGTTGATTGATCCCGTGGGATCGAATGTTGTGTATGTTGGTTTGGCGTCAGCCGAGGCGGTTGACCCCAGGATGCCGAGCGCCGCACAGAGCGTCAGCGCCGTGCCGCAAGTGGTACGCTTGAGTAGCTGCTTAAGAGCATTCCGTTCGTACATCATGACGATATCCTTCCCTCGTGGCGCAGAACACCGAGCCACATCCCTGATTCGGCCGCGTGCGGCGGCCCCGCTCATGCCCGCAACACGCCTCGCCAACGGCTGCCCGATGCGTTAAACCTATAGTTGAGTAAGCGTCCCTGGCGGGGCGATGGCGCTGACCTTTCACTGCTTAACCTTGAGCCCGCGCCGGTATTCCGGCGGCGGTTCTTGCGTATGTTCGGCCCTTTGCGCGTTCATCCGAAAGGACGCCGACCCGATGATTGGCCGATCTTTCTCCGATGAATGAGCGTTTCTCACGTGCAGGGCTGATCGCTCGCGTGGATCTGGTGCACGAGCCGGAATTTGCGCTGGGCAATGTGCAAGTGCGCCCCGCGCTGTGTGAAGTAGCGGGCCCTGGTTGGTCGGAAATGCTGGAGCCGCGCGTCATGCAGGTGTTGGTCGCGCTGACAAGAGCCAAGGGAAGCGTGGTTTCCCGCGACGAACTGATCGAGGCGTGCTGGGAGGGTCGCGCTGTCGGCGAAGATTCGATCACCCGTTGCGTCGGCCGCCTGCGCAAGCTCGCGGAGACAAGCAACAACGCCTTCACACTGGATACCGTTTTGCGGGTTGGTTACCGGCTGAAAGTCATGGAAGCGCCAGCAATCACGAGACTCGATTCGGCATCCGCCTGCGAGGCTGTACCGTCAGCGAGTACGGCAACCCCCTCAGACGATTCAAAACCGAAGCATTTTAACAATCCGATCCTATTGGCATCCCTCGCTGCCGCGGCATGCGTGGCCGTGCTCATGGTAGCGCTTGCGGTATGGTGGTTCCGATCCGCGCCGCCGGCCGCTCCAAACGTACCGCTTGGCCCCGCCGCGTCGGTGGCCGTGCTGCCCTTCGTGAACATGAGCGGCGATCCAGCGAAGGAATATTTCAGCGACGGGTTTTCGGAGGAACTACTCAATGACCTCTCAAACGATCCGCGTCTGCGGGTCGCCGCACGCACCTCCTCATTCGCATTCAAAGGCAGGAGCGGCGACACGAAGGCAATCGCGCGCGCCCTTCATGTGCATGCCATCGTAGAGGGCGGCGTGCGCGATGCGGGCAGCCGGGTGCGGATCACCGCCCAGCTCATCGATGCGGACAATGGCTACAACATCTGGTCGGCGCGCTACGACCGCGATCTCAGCGACGTCCTCAGGGTCCAGGACGAAGTCGCCCGCGCCATCACCGTTGCCCTGACCCATAAGATATTGCCGGGCGCAGTGGAGACGCCGCGGCCCGGGAAAATCGACCCGGCGGTGTATCGGATGTATCTCGAAGCCCAAAATCAGCTCAGTCTGGTCCCGGAAGACGGCTGGAAAAAGGGATTCGCGCTGCTCCAGCAGGTTACGGCGAGACAACCTGATTTCGCCGAAGGGTGGGCAAGTCTTTCGTTCGCTGCGTGGGATGTAGCCGTAGTTTTCGAGCCGCAGCAACAAAACTCCATCTTGGCTGCAGGGAGGGTAGCAGCCGAAAGAGCGCTCCTTCTCGACCCTCGCAACATAGGTGCCCGCGTGGTGCGCGCTGTGTACAAGTTATGGGACTGGGACTGGAGTGCTGCGACGTCGGACTTCCGCGCCCTTCGCGCCCAGAGCCCGAACCACATACGGGTTCTCTTCGGTTTGCGCGCCTACTACAGGTTCATGGGATTTCAGAACGAAGCGCTCGAAAGCATGCGGCGCGCGGAGGCGATCGATCCCCTGTCCGCTCACACAAAAAGATTGATAGTGGGGGAATTAGTCATGATGGACCGCTACCGGGAGGCGATCGCAACGGCTCGCGCGGCTCTCGCCCACCATCCGGACAGTGGCGACGCGCTACTCTCGCTTTGCCAGGCTTATGCCAAGACAGGCCAAATCCAACAAGCGCGCGAAGTCAATGCACACCTTCGACAATTCGGGAATCCTATGATTGCTCAGTCTTGCGACTTCGAGATAGATGCGGCGACAGGCGATGCTTTGGCAGCCCGGACGATCCTGAACAACTGGATAGCCGAGTTTCCCGACAAATTTTCAGGTGAACACGAATACGCGACGGACATCGCCGACCAGTACGTGGCGTTGAACGATTTCGACAGGGCTGGCGACTGGTATGAGCGCGCGTATGATCGTCACGAGGCCTTTCTTTTCGCCGACACTTTCTTCATTGACGACGCAAAGTATCGCCAAACCGCAAGCTTCAAAGCGCTGAGCCAACGGCCGGGCTTCAAGGAATGGCAGGCCGAGCACGACCGGATCGCAGCCGAGCTCGCCGCTCGCGGCGGCGCGCCGTGAATGGGAAGAAACAAAGGCGAGTGTACGGCGGGGTGTGCGTATGCGGGCGCTTATCGACAGCAGGCAGCACCCGTCCCATCCAGGCCAGGGAAATTTCCCGCAGGCCATAACGGATGCAAATTCGGCACTCGCCATCGACCCGAAAATGCCATCGTCGCTCTATGTGCGCGGACTGGCAAATCTGAAATCGGGAAATGCCACGGAAGGCAATGCCGACATTGCAGCGGCCAAATCGATCGACGCAAAGATCGCGGACACCTATGCCGGTTATGGTGTCGCGCCGTGACCATTCGGGTCCCGAAAGAAGCCCCGATTTGAAATCATGGATCATGCCGCTGAGTTCTCGGGTGGATATTCGAGTCGCATCGGGGGGAGAATCCGAACCGCGTCAGCGGGAGCAGACCGTCAGCGCCGCTGAAACCAGCGGCGCGCCTTGAAAACCATCACGCCGCCGACGAGAAGTCACGCGAGGATGGCGCCAAAACCGAATGCCACACGGCCCATGATCTGACTGCCGCCGGAGACGCCCACGGACATCGCGTCGCCGCCCGAGACCGAGAAGCCCCGCTCGCCGGGGCCAAACGCGACCCACGTCAAGAGCAGCGCGAGCAGAACCGTGATCACCGCTCCCATCGCCTTGTAGATATCGCGCACCGGGCGCGGCGCCGTCGCAGAGAGTTCGCCGCTTGAATCGCCTGCGCCTGCCAGACCATTCACGATCGAAACAATGCCAGCAAGGAAAAACGCCAGCCCGATCGCTGCGCCAATCCAGGCCGGCGCGTCGCCCGCGTGTGGCGCACGCGACGGTATAATGTTCAGTGCCGCCAGCAGGGGGAGCGTCCCCACCGCAGCGGTGACCACGCCGAGTACGATCCTGATCCAACTCGATGCGGGCAAATCCCGACAACTCCTGACCCGAACACACAATGCCGCAAATTCGTAAATCCATTCTTTCGCGATCGTGCCGGAGCGCGGCAGACTCTGGCACAGCCCGCGGTGATCACCGCGTTTTGCGCGTGTTAATGTGAGCCCGGAAATGCGGAGAATCGAATCATGCGCGCCTTTCCTCACGAGCGGTTTTCGAGCGAAATCACGCTTTCTCCGGAGATGATCGGCGAGTATGCCCACCTGGTCGGCGACACGAATCCCGTGCACCACGATCCGTCATTTGCCTCCGCAACGCGCTTCGGGCGGCTGATTGCCAGCGGAACGCATACGACCGCGCTGCTCCTGGGCTTGACGGCATCGCATTATTCCAAACGGGGCTCGATGGTTGGCCTGGAGTTCTGGGTTCGCTTCCGGAGCGCCATATTCGCGGACGAGACCATTTGCCTCGAATGGCTCGTGATCAAGGTTACGCCAAACGCAAATCTCGGAGGCGACGTGGTGGAGCTTCGCGGGCGGATTCGAAACGCGAAAGGCGTGACGGCGTTGGGCGCAAAAGGACGCGTGCTCGTTACCGATTGGCTGTAGCGGAAATTGCAAATTCTTTGCGTTCACAGAGCGGCGCGCTCTTCCCTATAACTGTCTCTCTTGAAGGGACAATGGCAGACGGCTCGCTCCACTGGACGGATCTCGCCGGCTGCTTTGGTGCGCGACCCGATTCGGCCTACTCTTGATCGGTCTAATCCGCCGCGGGGGGGCCGTCCGAATGTTCGAACACGTTACCATCCTTCTTTCCATCATATTTGCGTTGGCGATGACGCACATTCTGGCGAGCGCGACGGAACTCGTTTGGGAACGTCACAAGGTTCGCTTTTATGGATTGCACGCTGTTTGGATGGCCAATGCGCTGCTCGCCCTTCTGTGCTACTGGGTTTCGATTTGGGATCTGACGACGGTCAAGCGCTGGACGGGGTTGGAAATTGTTTTCCAATTCCTTCCCGCGATCGTCCAGTACTTCGCGTGCTCGCTGCTATCCATGAGGCGCGAAGGCGACGAAATGATGGACATGAAAACGTTTTACGAACGGCAGAGGCCAGCCATTTTTACAGCGTTTTCCCTGATGATGGTCACATCGATGATCCAGACCTACGTCGATCGGAACAATTTGGCGTGGCCTGCACCGTCCGACTGGATCGGCGCGGAGCTTCCGATATTTCTGATGCTCGTCGCCACGTTGATCGCAGGTTGGGCCAAGCCGCTCTGGTTGCAGTGGATCGCCGGCCTGTTCATAATCGGTTTGGAAACATTATTCCTCGCCGTGTACGCGGTTCGCACTTAACTGGTATCGCGGCACGTCAGGTCCGCGCGGGAATCTTCACGGCAGCTTTCGGCCCGAGAGCGCGAAAAGCTGCCGTGGCGCGCAGCCTTTCCCAGGAAGCACGAGCGCAGTCGGCGAAGCGGCCAAAAAACGCGAATACTCGGCCGCGAGGGCGCGGGTTTTGGACTATCCTGCCACGCCACCGCCTGTTAATTCTCCGGCTTGGGACGGTTGGTGCCCGCGATCCGGCGCATGAGCGGGACGAGAGCAGCTGGCCAGGACATCCATCGGCGAAAGATCCGCCTGCGAAGAGGTAATGACATGACCGAGGACGCAACCGGGCCAACCGGGCAGGCACGACTGAATCGGGGACGTGAGAACCGGAGCGCGCGCCGCATGGCATGGGCGCTGATCATGTGCGGGGTTGGCGCTTTCGGCGGCGCTGCCGCTGCACAGACAGGCTATGTCGGCATTCTGGGGGGCGGGCCGGTTTACAAGCACATCGCGATAAATATCACGGAACTCAAGAAATCAGAGTTCAATGAACTGATCGTCTGGAGCGTCGAGGTCAACAGCGCGGGCGATTTGAACCTGAACGGCGAATTTCCGCTGACATCTGCGGGCGCCTATATCGGGAATCAAACATACCCCGATTTCCCCGCCGATCTGAAGAAGATCAAGCGGGGCACGGTCACGCGCGTCACCCTTAGCATCGGGTCGTCCAACTACGGTGACTGGGAGGATATCAAATCGCTGGTCGATTCGCAGGGAACCGGACCGGACAGCATTCTCTACAAGGATTTCGCGGCGCTGAAGGCGGCGCTACCGGTCGACGCGATCGATTTCGATGACGAAAACAGCTATGATGCGCCTTCGACGATCAAATTCGCGGTGATGCTTGGGAAGCTTGGCTACAAGGTCACCATGAACCCCTATACCAATTCCAGTTACTGGACGTCGGTGGTGTCGGCAATCAACACCAAGCGCGCCGGCACGGTGGATGGCATTCATTTGCAGACCTTTGCCGGAGGTGAGGGCAACACTCCCTGCTCGGGCTGGGATTTCGGCAGCGTGCCGGTTTATCCCGGCATATCGGACCAAACCTCGGCGCCGCCCTATCTGACGCCGGCGCAGACAAAGGTGGCGATGCGGAACTGGCATAAACAATGCGCCATTACAGGCGGCTGGGTGTGGATTTTCGATCAGATCGCGGGCACCGACCAGGTGCACGAATACGCCCACGCGATCATCAAGGGCGTCGGCGGAGCGGCGCGGTAGGAATATGTAAGCTGTCGCCGCATTCCGTCGTGCCCACGCTTCCGCGCCACTTGCGAGTGCAAACAGTAGGTTCTGTTTTTGGCTATGATCCGCAGATTGTCTGGCGTATGGCTCCCGCCTCTCGAAAATGGCCATATGTCATGGCAGAATTGGCCTAACCCATAGCAAAGATGCGACCAGAAAACGTTAGAACGCCAAGCAAAATCAGCGTTACCAGATAGACTGCATGAAAACATACGTGAAGCGTATCGGGCCTGATTCCGTTGCGCGTTGGCAGGAATGCATGGGTCTGAGCGAATCTCGTCTGATAGCGCGCGGCCCTGACCGGATCCGGGACAAGCAAGTAGGGGACCCACCACGCGCGCAGCATGCCGTACAACCCCGCGCCATAGCTGATCCAGAGCAACCACATCAGCCACATCGGAAAGCCGGTAGAGGCGTAATACGCGCTCGCGGCAAATCCGATAGCATATGGCAACGTGCTGAGCAGAGTCACGGCAACACGCTTGCCGGCGGTGTCCACCGTGCGAACTCCGGCGAGATTACTCAGCGCGCCGAGCGGAATCCAATCGTGAAGCGCGATAAAAAGCACGACAAGAAGTTGACAGCCGAGAAACGCGCTTATCATGACGTTTCTCGTTGAGCTTCTTCAGTTTGCGTGGCCGTCCGTGCCGCAGAGGTCGTGGACAAGCGCACGTTCCGACCGTAGCAGCCCGCCAGTTCCTATATCTTGAGTCTGAAGAGCGTGCCGTTGCCGAACTCCCCGCTCTCCGTGGTCGAGCCGTAGAGGTTGCCAGCTTTGTCCAGGATGGGCCCCGCCTCTGGCCAGGCGCCGTTATTACAATTCGGTTCCTGGCAGAAAGAATGGAGAATCGCCGCAGTACCGGCCGGCGTCAGTTTGAAGACTGCGCCGTCATTGTTCGCGCCGCCCCAGAAGGTCGAGCCGTAGAGATCGCCCGCCTTGTCCATGACCAGGCCGCCAACCGGATCCTGCCCATCGCCGGAGGCGTCCGGAAAGGAATGGAGAATCGTCTCGGTGCCGTCAGGCGCCAGCTTGAAGACGATGCCGCGGCTGTTCGCGCCGCCGCCCCAGGTCGAGCCGTAGAGATTGCCGGCTCTGTCCATGATCAGGCCGGGGTTGGCATCGGCGCCATCGCCCGAAGAGTCCGTAAAGGAATGAAGCAGCGTGAATGTACCGTCCGGCGCCAGCTCGAAGACGGTGCCCAAATCGTCCGAGCCGCCGAGTGAGGTGGTGCCATAGAGATTGCCGTCCTTGTCCGAAACGAGGCTGCCCATTGGTTCATTGCCGTCGCTTGAGGAGTTTGTGAAGGAATGAAGCACTGTTTCGGTGCCGTCCGGCGCCAGTTTGAAGATGGTGCCGTCATTATCCGGGCCGCCCGCGACGGTGGTGCCGTAGAAATTGCCCGTCTTGTCCATCAGCAGACCGCCGTAAGGGTATTGGCCGTCGTTTGGAGAACCTTTGAACGAATACAGGATCGTCTCGGTGCCGTCTGGTGCCAGCCTGAAGACAACGCCCTGACCCTCCGCATCGCCCCCATAGGTCGCCGTGCCGTACAGATTGCCTGCCTTGTCCATGATCAGGCCATCGTGGGGTAGTTGGCCATCGCTGCGATTCCTGCGAGAGCAGAAATTGTAAAGAACGGTCTCGGTGCCACCCGGAGCGATTTTGAACACGGTGCCCCACTTGTTTGCACCCCCTGCCAGCGTGGTTCCGTAGAGGTTTCCCGCGCCGTCCTCGATGAGGGCAGCCCATGGGTCTGCTCCATCTGGCTGGCCCGAGAAAGTATGGAGTACCTGGTACCTTCCCGCCTGCGCGCCACCCACCGGCGCAAGGAACGCCAGAGCGAGCCCACAAGGAGCGACCAATTTGCCAATCGCGTTGACTATGGAATTCATGGCACCCTCCTCATGTAGCCGCCGGTTTCATAGGGTCGTCCGGACACTATGCTCATTTCAGAGCTTTCCAGTGATCGCGGCTTCCCTCTAGGACAGAGACGCTCCAGCGCCATCGGTTATTCCCCCCTCGACGGTCCGCCTCATGATGACCCCCGAACTGTGTAGGGCGAAGGATGACGCGTTGTGGGGCTCTGTTCTACCCTCGCAAATCTTTTCGGGCCGCGGGAATAAAGCATGTCGAGGTCCGTCTTCGGATAGAGACCTTTCAGGGGATTCGTTCATGACTCACACAATGTGGCGGACCATCTGCCTCGCCTCATGCATCGCGCTGCCGGCAATTCCGGCCGCGGGCCAAGCGGGAACCTTGACGACGCTTCACACCTTCTCGGGCTATAGCGACGGGGCGACGCCGGCCGGCAACCTGCTCTACCTGAACGGGTCCCTCTACGGCACGGCCCAGTTTGGAGGCACGACGGGCACCAGAAACTGTGCTGACGGTTGCGGTGTGATTTTCAAGATGAATCCCAAGACCGGCAAGGAAACCGTGCTGCACAGTTTCCAGGGCGGGACCGACGGCTCCTTTCCTGCGGCGGGGCTGATCTACGCTAACGGCCAGTTCTACGGGACGACGGAGCTCGGCGGCGGCCAGAAATGCTTAGACAGCACCGCTGGCTGCGGGACGGTCTTTCAGCTCGATCCCGCGACCGGCGTCGAGACGACGTTGTATCCGTTCGGAGACGACGGCCTTGACGGCGAGCTTGTCCTCGCCGGAATTACTCTGGTGAACGGCGTTCTCTACGGCACGACGGCGGAAGGCGGCAGTAGCCAGGTGGGCAACATCTATTCCTACAATCTCGGCACCGGCGTCGGCACCAGTCTGTACAGCTTCACGGGTTCCGCAGGCGAAGCATTTCCAGAAGGGGGCACGCTGAGTTTCGACGACACGCTCTATGGGACCACAGCCGGCCAGGGACAGAATTCCGGCTCGGTTTTCGCCTTTGCGCCGCAATCGGGTGTCGAAACGCTCTTGCACCAGTTCACGGGCCCCGATGGGGCGAATCCGACCGCTGGCCTCGTCGCGTATAAGGGGATGCTCTACGGCACCACTGCCGCTGGCGGTGGCGGGGAGCATGACGCCGGCGCCGTGTTCAAGATCAATCCGCTGACCGGCGCGGAATCGCTGGTCTACAGTTTCACCGGCGGGAGTGATGGCGCCGCGCCTGTGGCGGGACTCATCATCGTAGACAAGATGCTCTATGGCACGACGCAGCGGGGCGGCAGTTATTTCGACTGCCCGGACGGCAGCGAAGGCTGCGGCACGATCTTCCAGGTGGATCCGGCCACCGGCCAGGAGACGGTGCTCCACAGCTTCACGGGGAAAAGCGACGAGGGCAATCCCCAGGCTGGCCTCGTCTACAAGAAGGGCGCCTTCTATGGCACCACCGCGGTGAATGGCGTGAACAGCTGCTACAACGACCTGGGCTGCGGCACGGTCTTCAAATTCGTGCCCTAGCTGGGCAGCAGAGCGCTGGCTTCAGTGAAACAAAAGTCAATTGCACGAAGTCCCGCAATCATGGAAAATGCTGACGCACCGGAGAGGATAAGAATGAGAACTGGGTGTTAGTAGTCGTTCGGGCATCGGCTGATCGGAATGCCAGCGCGTCAGTCGTACAATAGCCAATTTGCATCGAAAACTTTTGTGCCACCTCTTTGAGTCGCGGGATTCTTTGTCTCGACTCGCGTGTTCAGCCAGGCTCAAAAAACCTGACAGGCTTGAACCTTCCGACGATACAGGAGCCACACAAGGACGATTCCGACCAAAGGCCCGGCCAGCCCTGCGAGACCGCCCTCGATACCCATGCTACCGCCTGTCCAGAGTGCTGCGCCGTGAAACGCGAATGCATGCCACGGGCCCGCGCCCGGATCAGCACCGGTGACGTTAATCCCCAGCACGGGGCCCTGAACCCCGTTCCATCCGAAATGGATTCCGATCGGCAACCACAGCGCGCGGCTCCGCAAATAAGCAATTCCAAGAACAATGCTCGCCAGCATGATATTCACACCGACGATTTCGCCGTTCAGGCCCTTTGAGATCGGATTTGCGTGAACGGCCACGAACACGATTGTCGAGACGACGATCGCGGCCATCGCGGAATAACTTCGCCAAATTTCCTGAAACAAGTAGGAGCGAACGAGAAATTCCTGATCGAGCACGTTTACGAACACAAGGAGGAGCCCCACCCCCAGTGTTGCGCCCGAAAATCGGGAGTAATCCGGCACGAATTGCGCGGCGCCGGTCATGATCAGAATGATGAGTGGTATTGAAAAAATCGTGACGCCGAGGATCGTACCGGCCAGGAGGTCGCGCACGGCGCGCGCAGGCGGCAAGCCGATCGTGTCAAGCCCGCGCCTGTCGATAAGCCGGGCGATCAGAACAAGCGCCACAAGGCTGGCTGTGGCGCCTCCCGCCTCGACGGCGATACGCCACCAGATCGAACCGAACCAATGCGGGCCCGCGAATTGCAGGACGGCGAGAAGGGCGCCGGCAATGCCCGCACCCCACAAGCCGAAGAATAGAAGTATTTTCCCCGCAGAAACGGCGATGTTGCGGACCATCTGCTCCTTTCGCGTTCACTCTGTTGGATGACCCCGTCGCCGATGTGGTCCGATGGAGCTAATAGCGCAAGCCGAGCGCAGGCCAACCGGACCCTGCGGGTTCGGAATGCGGCTGAACTAGCAGGCTGTTGAAAAACAAAGCTGATCACCGACGCCAGGGTCCCCAGTGCGTCCGCTCGCGTCCCCAACGCGGACAGCGGATAGCGACGCGCTGTCCGCGCGAGCGGCCATCGTCAGCGGGAGCAGACCGTCAGCGCCGCTGAAACCAGCGGCGCGCCTTGAAGACCATCACGCCGCCGACGAAAAGCCGCGCGAGGATGGCGACGAAGCCGAATGCCCCATCGCTGCCAATGCGACGCCCAGGGACAATTTGATCGGCCACTCCATGCCACCCTCCCCCCGGACAGAACCCCCGAAACACAAGCTGCAGACCTCGGCACGCAGCGGCAATCCCGCCAGTCGAATTCGCAATGGTCTATGAGCTGGCCGTCTACTGAACTTTGTTCTGATCCTGCTCTCGGCGGTTCACGAGCACATGCCAGGCTACGGCATCCCACGCGTTGTGAATGCCGCTGAAGAGCAACAGCAGCGTGGCGCCTCCAACGGCAAAAAAGGCCTCTCGCGTATGGGAAAGAGTGGCAAGCGCGGATGCGGCGAGCCCCGCATACGCCGCCAATGGCAGCAATGCATGAAACAGCCAGTCCTCAAAATCCGGTTTGTAGGTGGTTTGCGTGCGCATGCGCCGGGCTGTAACGACCGTGTATACGATTCCACCAATTCCCGTAATTCCGCATAGGAGCGCGACGGGAGTCGTCGAATCCCAGGGTGCGTGAAGAAGCGCCGACAACAGCAACACCGTGCTGAAATGAACGATGGTCGGCGTCGCAAACGCTGCGCCCGCTTCCGCCGCGCGCGGTGGCGGCCGCTCGGCGGCGAGCGTCATGACGACGAACTGCAATCCGATCAGCGCGCCTGCGGCCGAGCCGACGATCACATAGAAATTGTCCCACCTGGCAAGTTCGGCCATATCGCTACCCCCCTCTGGCTGAAGCGTTCGAACCGGTACGCCAGATCCGGCCGTCCGTCTCTCTCTATGCGAGCTGGCCCGTCAGCAGCAACGCAACGATAGCGGACACCTATGCCGGTTATG
>PKWC01000116.1:0-15115 GCA_003131925.1 Alphaproteobacteria bacterium
GTGATGGCCGTTGGTGCTCGCCGCTGCATGGCTCTGGCCGCGCGACGCGCGAGACGGCCTGCGTCCGTTCGCGCTGCGCTCGCCGTGAGGACGGCCGCGCGAATGTCCCAGATCCTCGCGGACTTCGAGATTTTCCATTCTCCGGCTATCGATGGGTTGGCCGATCAGCTGCTCGATCGCGTCCACGAGTTTCGCATCTCGCGGCGTCGCCAGCATGAGCGCATGGCCCTGGCGTCCCGCGCGACCGGTGCGCCCGACGNNTGCACGTAGTCGTCGGCATGGAACGGAACGTCAAAATTGAAGATGTGCGAGACGGCGGGGATGTCGAGACCGCGCGCCGCCACATCGCTCGCAACCAGAAGTTGGATTTCGCCATTGCGGAAGGAATCGAGCGTCTTGGTGCGGATGGCCTGGTCGAGATCGCCGTGCAACGGTGCCACGGAAAACCCGTGCTTCAGCAGCGAGCGCGCCACGACGTCGACGTCGCGTTTGCGGTTGCAGAAGACGATGGCGTTGTTCACCGGATTCTCGCGCACCAGTCGCCGCAGCGCTTCGCGCTTGGCCCAATCGTTGGCGGGCACTTCGACAATCTCCTGCACGAGACCGGCCACCGTGGTCGCCGGCCGCGACACCTCGACCTGCTCCGGATTGTGCAGGAACTGGTCGGTCAGGCGCTTGATCTCGGGCGGCATCGTCGCCGAATAGAACAGCGTCTGCCGCGTGAACGGGATGAGCTTGCAGATGCGCTCGACGTCGGGGATGAAGCCCATGTCGAGCATACGGTCGGCCTCGTCCACCACGAGCACCTGCACCTGGCTTAGCATCAGCTTGCCGCGCTCGAAATGATCTAGCAGGCGGCCGGGTGTGGCGATCAGCACATCGACGCCGCGATCGAGCTTCTTGTCCTGGTCGTCGAAGGAGACGCCGCCGATCAGCAGCGCCATCGTAAGCTTGTTGTACTTGCCGTAGCGCTCGAAGCTCTCGGCCACCTGCGCCGCAAGCTCGCGCGTCGGCTCGAGGATCAGCGAGCGCGGCATGCGCGCCTTGGCGCGGCCCCGCGCCAGAATCTCGATCATCGGCAGCGTGAACGAGGCGGTCTTGCCCGTGCCCGTCTGTGCGATGCCGATGAGATCGCGGTGCTTGAGCACGAGCGGAATGCCGCGGGTCTGGATCGGGGTGGGTATCGTATAGCCGCTTTCGGCGACGGCCTTAAGGACCGAAGGCGAAAGCCCCAATTGATCGAAACCGGGGGAATTTGACTCGGAATTCGGAGAAATGTCGGAAGTTGCTGCTGTAGCTTCTTCCACGCCGGCTTGCGCGCCGGCATTCGTTTCTGTCGTCATGCGCTCCTGTGAGGGGCGCATTCCGCGCCCAAGCAGCACGCCCGTATCGGCCGCTGCAACATCAATGCCATGTATTATAGTAAGAATATTTCAAAAGTCAAGGATGGCGTTGGCGCCGCAACGCAGCGGAGATAGCCGTGCATCCCAATGGTGAAGCTCGATCACATCACGCTTGCCGTCGGCGACTGGAGCATGTTCCGCGATTGGTATGTCGGTCACCTCGGCTTCAAGGTCGAGTTCGAAGTTCCGTGCGGCGGCAGTTGCGGATTGGGCGTGGTGGCGATCCAGGACGATGCCGGATTTACATTGTTTCTGGAGCAATTCGACAAACCCGGTTCTGAGCGGCCAGTCCTCCTGCACGATTCAAATCCACGACGTGGACACGTTGTTCCAACGCCTGACCGGTTCCGTCAAAGTTGTTGCCGAACCCGGGAAGCAATTCTGGGGATATGGCGCTATTGTCGCCGATCCCGACGGCCATTTGCTGCACCTCTATGACGCGACATCAATGAACGAAAAGGGCGGCTAGGACGCCGCGCCGGCCTTTGCCCGTGCTCAAGGCTGTGCAAAACACTGAAGAACGAGGGCGGCAGGGTAGGGGCATGGTCGATGGTCCGAGCCGGGCGAGGGGGCAGTTGAACACTCCAAAAACAGGCCTGTTGCGACTGATGATCACGGCCACGCTGTTCGCGGTCGCGGCCTCGTTCTGGTTTCTGCAGATCTATGGTGCGGGCCGGCCGCAGGCTGCGCCGCTCGATGCGTCGCCGCGGGCCTTCTCCGCGGCGCGTGCGGAGCAGGTACTCGCGCGGCTGTTAGGGCCGGAGATTCCCCATCCGGTTTCCAGCGACGAGAACGCCAACGTACGTGCGCGTATCGTGAAGGAGCTTTCTGCGCTCCGCGTGCCGGCCTTCGTCCTTCGCAGCTTCGCCTGCCATGAAGTGCTTAGTTACGGCGTGCTCACCTGCGCGACGGTGAACGACATCATCGCGGTGGTGAGGCCTGGGCAGGGAAGGGCGATTGCGCTGCTCGCGCATTATGATTCCGTTCCGGCTGGTCCGGGAGCGGCCGACGACGAATCCGGCGTCGCCACCGTCATCGAAACGGTTCGGGCATTGCAAGCGCGCGGTCTCGGTAGCCGGCATCCAATCCTGGCCGTGCTGACGGACGGCGAGGAAGCAGGCCTCCTGGGCGCGGCGGCATTCCTGCACGAGCCGGCGCTACGAACACGCGTGGGTGCGGTCGTGAATGTAGAGGCGCGGGGCAATCAAGGGCCGAGCCTTCTGTTCCAGACCAGCCCCGGCGACGGGCCGCTGATCGATCTCTATGCGAATAAGGTGCCGGATTACGCCACGAGTTCGGTGTACGCGGAAATCTATCGTTTCCTGCCGAACGATACGGACCTCACGCTGTTCATTCGCGACGGAGTCCCGTCGTTCAATTTTGCTTTCGCGGGAAATATCGCCGACTACCACACCGCGCTCGACAGGCGAGCCAATCTCGATCCCGTGTCGCTGCAACAACAGGGCAACAACATGCTCGGCGTGGCGAGTGGACTCGAACAGGCGGATTTCGGGAGGCTGCGCGGTGGTGACGCCATTTTTCTCGATATTCTCGGCCGCGCGCTTCCGCGCTTGCCTGCGATCTGGGCCCTGCCGCTTTCCCTTTTGGCGGTCGCGTTGCTGCTTGCTGCATCGCTGCTTGCGGGACGCGAACCGATTTCCTGGTGACGATGGCTTTATGCGTTTGCAATCACGCCCACGCTCATTCTCCTCGGAGCGGGCAGCGGCTTCGCTCTTCATGGTGTGGCAGCATTGGTTTCCGGAACGCCGGATCCGTCCTACGCTTATCCTGCAGCGCTACGCATCGCTCTTGCGCTCAGCCTCGCCGGCGCGACTTTGCTTGTCTCGCGACTTGCGCTTCCACCCCCCGCTGCAAGCGCCGCGTGGCTTTGGATCGCAACGCTTGGCATCGTAGTCGCGATCTTCCTTCCCGGCCTGTCGCCGTACTTCCTGTTCCCCGCGGGCGCCGCGGCGATTCTCCTTTTTGCCGCGGCACGCATTCCAGGAGGTTGGGACAGTGCCGCTGGCACGATCGCGCTTTTCGCCGCGGCGCTTGTGACGCTTCTCGTGTGGAGTTCGATCGGCGCGTCCGGCGAGTCGGTCATGGGGCTCAAGCTCCATCCGCTGTTTACGGTTCCTTTCGCAATCGGTCTTACGACGCTCGTCCCGCTTTTCACGCGTTACGCGATGCCGCGCCGGTTATGGGCAACTGCGACGACGGCGTTGTTTGTCGCCGCCCTTTGCGCTGCAATCGTGCAGGGCCTAGAACCCGCATACAGCTCGACGGCCGCGCAGCGCCTAAATGTCATCTATGTCGAGGATCGCCATCGCGCATTGTGGGCTGTTGATGCCGTGTCGCCTGTTCCGGGCGAAATGCGGGCGATTGCTTCGTTCTTGCCCGAACCTCAACGACTATCGCGCGCGATGCCGCTTGCGTACGTGGCGCTGGCTGGCGCGCCACGCTTTCCGCTGCCGACTGCGACCATTGCGTCCGACAGATACGTCGGAGCAGACCGCAGCCTGACCTTTGTGCTGCACGGTTCCCCCAAGGCGGCACAAATGATTTTGGTAATTCCGAAATCCGCGATGTTGAAAGCCATTGATCTCAGCGGCTGGCATTTCGACGCGCCGGCTTCATGGGCAAATGAGGATTCTGTCGCTCTTGCCTGCATGAGCCGCGACTGCGCATCCGCCACCGTGACACTCACGCTGGCTTCGCGACGCACGCAAACGCTCGCACTTTTCGAACATCGCTTCGGGCTGCCGGATTTTGCCAAACGCCTGGCTGCCGCGCGCCCACCGACAGCCGTTCAATCGCAGAACGGCGATGGCGTGGTGCTGACGGATGAGATTCTGTTGCCAGCGCTGCGTACCCCTCACCCGCGCTCAGGCGGTTGAGAGCGTTCTTCACGCGCGAATCGTTGCGACCGCTCCGAAGCGGCTGAGGGGTCCCTTACACGTCGACCTCTCCGACAAAGCGCGCGTTCTCCTGGATGAACTGAAAGCGCAGTTCCGGCTTCTTGCCCATCAGCCGCTCCACAAGCGAGGCGGTTTCTTCGCGCTCGCCATCTGCGATCTCCACCCGTTCGAGCGTACGCATCCCGGGCTTCATTGTTGTTTCCTTGAGCTGGTTGGGCATCATTTCGCCGAGCCCCTTGAAGCGCGAGACCTCGATCTTCGCACCCGGCTTGAACGTGGTCTTCAGCAACTGCTCGCGATGGGCGTCGTCCCGCGCATAGACGATCTTGCTGCCCTGGGTCAGCCTGTAGAGAGGAGGCAGGGCGAGATGAAGATGTCCATTGGTGATGAGATCGGGCATTTCGCGGTAGAAGAAGGTGAGCAGGAGCGAGGCGATGTGTGCGCCGTCTACGTCGGCATCAGTCATGATGATCACGCGCTCGTAGCGCAGCTCCTCGTCGCGATAGCGCGCGCCCGTGCCGCAGCCCAGTGCCTGCACCAGATTGGCGAGCTCCTGGTTTTGCTCGAGTTTGCCCGTTGCGGCGCTGGCGACATTGAGGATTTTGCCACGCAGGGGCAACACGGCCTGAGTGGCGCGGTCGCGCGCCTGCTTCGCAGACCCACCGGCAGAGTCGCCTTCGACGAGGAAGATTTCGGTCCCGCTCGCATTGTCGCGGCTGCAATCGGCGAGTTTTCCAGGGAGGCGCAATTTGCGAGTCGCCGTCTTGCGCGAGACCTCGCGGTCCTGCTTCCGGCGGAGCCGCTCTTCCGCCTGGTCCACGATGAAGGCGAGGAGCTTGTCGGCTTCGGGCGGATGTTCGGCGAGCCAGTGGTCGAAATGATCGCGCACCACGTTTTCGACCAGACGCTGAGCGTCGGGAGTCGACAGCTTCTCTTTGGTCTGGCCCTGGAATTCCGGCTCGCGGATGAAGATGGAAAGCACCGCGCAAGCCGCTTCCATCACATCGTCGGGCGCGACGAGCGCGGCTTTGCGGTTGTTCGCCCGTTCGCCATAGGCCCGCAACGCCTTGGTCAACGCGTTGCGGAAACCCTGCTCGTGCGTGCCGCCTTGCGTGGTGGGAATGGTGTTGCAATAGGAGTGGAGGAATGGATCGGCCTCCGGCACCCAGGAAACCGCCCATTCGACGGCGCCTTTTCCATCGCGGTTCTCGCTGCGGCCGTAAAAATTCCGTGAGGTGACGGCAGCGCGGCCTTCGATCTCCGAATTGAGGAAATCAACAATGCCGCCGGGAAATTTGAGCGTCTCTTCGGCTGGCGTGCCTCCATCGCCCTTCAGGATTTCGGGCGCGCAGCTCCAGCGAATTTCGACGCCGCGGAAGAGATAGGCCTTCGAACGTGCCATCCGATAAAGCGCCCGCGGCGAGAAATGCACGGACTTGCCGAAGATTTGTTCATCGGGTTTGAACGACACCACGGTGCCCCGACGGTTGACCGCGCCCGCATCCTTTAGTTTCCCCGCCGCGTGGCCGCGCGCGAAGCGCATGCGAAAGGCGCGGTGATCGCGGCACACCTCGACCTCCATCCATTCCGACAGCGCATTCACGACCGACGCGCCGACGCCGTGAAGTCCACCCGAGGTGTCGTAGACCTTGCCGCCGAACTTCCCTCCGGCATGCAGCGTCGTCATGATCACTTCGAGTGCGGATTTGTTCTTGAATTTGGGATGCGGATCGACGGGGATGCCGCGGCCATTGTCGCGTACAGTGAGCACGTCGTCGGGTTTGAGGTCGATCTCGATGCGCGTCGCATGGCCTGCAACCGCCTCGTCCATGGCGTTGTCGAGAATCTCGGCGGCCAGGTGATGCAGCGCGTGCTCATCTGTCCCCCCGATATACATGCCCGGCCGGCGCCGCACCGGCTCGAGCCCTTCCAGCACCTCGATATCCTTGGCCGTGTAGCCCTTGGACGGAGCGGGTGCACCTTCAAACAGATCGGGAGATTTCGCCATTCAGGATCGCATGCGATTCGTCAATGTCACGTTAGACAAAAGACGACGCGCCCGCACCTTGCGCCTTTTTAACGTAGAGGACGCGAAGGATGCGCGGTGGACGCAGAAGGATATTGCGCGCGACGCGCGCCATTTGGTCTGCGTCCTCTGCGCATCCTCCGCGTTAGAACTGCCCTCTTACACGCTGTAGTACATTTTGAATTCGATCGGGTGGGGCGTGTGTTCGAAGGCGTGGACTTCGCCCATCTTGAGCTCGATGTAGGAGTCGATGAAATCGTCGGAGAACACGCCGCCCTTCTTGAGGAAGGCGCGGTCGGCACCGACGCATTCGAGCGCCTGGCGGAGAGAACCGCACACTGTCGGCACGTCTCTGAGCTCTTCCGGCGGCAGCGCATAGAGATCCTTGTCCATCGGATCACCAGGATGAATCTTGTTCTCGATGCCGTCGAGCCCGGCCATGAGCATGGCCGCATAGGCGAGATAGGGGTTCGCGCCGGGATCGGGGAACCGCACTTCGATCCGTTTTCCATTGGGGCTTGCGGAAAAAGGAATCCGGCATGATGCCGAGCGGTTGCGCGACGAATAGGCGAGCAGCACCGGTGCTTCGAACCCGGGAATGAGTCGCTTGTAGGAGTTCGTAAGCGGATTTGTGAACGCGTTCACGGCCTTTGCATGCCGGATGATCCCGCCGATGTAATATAGGCACGTGTCGGAAAGATCCGCGTAACCTGAGCCCGCGAACAGCGGCTTGCCCCCCTTCCAGATCGACTGGTGGACATGCATGCCCGATCCATTGTCGCCGTAGATGGGCTTGGGCATGAAGGTAGCAGTCTTGCCGTAAGCTGCGGCAACCTGGTGGACCACGTATTTGAAGATCTGCATCGCGTCGCCGCAGCGCGTGAGCGTTTTGAATTTGAAGCCCAACTCGTGCTGCGCGCAGGCGACTTCGTGATGATGCTTCTCGGGCTCGATGCCGAGATCGCCCATCACGGCGAGCATCTCGCTGCGGATGTCCTGTGCGGAATCGACCGGCGGCACGGGGAAATAGCCCCCCTTTACGGCGGGACGGTGCCCAAGATTGCCGCCTTCGAACTCCGTGCCGGAATTGTAGGCGCCTTCGGCGGAGTCGATATAGTAGAAGCCCTTGTTCATGGTGCTGTCGAAGCGAACGTCATCGAAGATGAAGAATTCCGCCTCCGGGCCGAAATAGGCTGTGTCGCCGACGCCCGACGACGCCATGAATTTTTCTGCCGCCTTCGCAATCGAGCGCGGGCAGCGCGCGTAGCGCTGGCCGGTTGTCGGCTCAATGATGTCACAGAACAGCGCAAGCGTGGTCTGCGCGAAGAAGGGATCGATGATAGCGGTGTCGCAATCGGGAAGCAGCGTCATGTCGGATTCATTGATCGCCTTCCAGCCGGCGATCGACGAGCCGTCGAACATCGTCCCGTTGGTCAGGAAATCGTCGTCGACCAGTGACAGGTCGTAAGTGACGTGCTGCCACTTGCCGCGCGGATCCGTGAAGCGGAGGTCAACGAACTTCACCTCCTTCTCCTGGATAAGCTTCAACACTGAACTTGCGTTGGCCATGATCTTCCCTCGACGTTGCAGCGGGAATCCCGCAGTTAATTCTCAGATTGCGTCCGCGCCGGTCTCTCCGGTGCGAATGCGGATGGCTTGCTCGATGTCGAACACGAATATCTTGCCGTCACCGATGCGGCCGGTGCGTGCGGCCTTTTGAATCGCTTCGAGCGCCGCTTCGAGCCGTTCGGTGGGGACGACCACCTCGATTTTCACCTTTGGCAGGAAATCGACGACATATTCGGCGCCGCGATAAAGCTCGGTGTGCCCCTTCTGACGGCCGAATCCCTTGGCTTCGACAACGGTGATTCCCTGCACGCCGACTTCCTGCAGGGCTTCCTTCACCTCGTCCAGCTTGAACGGCTTGATGATCGCTTCGATCTTCTTCATGGCCGCACTCCGCCGCGTCGACAGGTTCCCTTAACCAACAAGCAGTCTTCGTGCCAGACCAAACGGGGTTATCCACATCGGTTTCAAAAGCTTGCCGGAACGTCAAATGACATTTGCACAAGAAATTTGCGGTCAGCCTCTTTTGTGGGCAGCAGCGCCTGTGTGCGCTCACCCTTCGACGGGCTCAGGGTGAGGAGTCTTCTCTCATGCCGAGCCTGTCGAAGCATGAGCTTGTCGAAGCAGGACGGCACGCTTAAAGGGTTCGGGATGAGTGGGACGCGATTCAATCCGGTATTTTCGGGCCTTCCGACGACGATTTTCACAGTCATGTCCTCGCTCGCGGTCGAGCACAAAGCCATCAATCTGGGGCAAGGCTTCCCGGACGAGGACGGCCCGCTCGCGATCCGCGAAGCGGCGGCCGCGGCTTTACGCGAAGGCCCCAATCAATATCCGCCGACGCGCGGACTTCCGGCGCTTCGTGAGGCCATCGCCGCCCATGCGAAGCGCTTTTACGGCTTCGATTTTGATCCAGAGCGCAATGTGCTGGTCACCTCGGGTGGAACGGAGGCGCTGACGGCGAGCATCCTGGCGCTGGCAGGTGAGGGCGGCGAGGTCGTTCTTTTCGAGCCGGCCTATGATTCGTATCGTCCCATCGCGCTTGCGGCAGGAGCCCCGGTGCGCAGCGTCAAGCTCGCGCCGCCGGGCTGGCGGCTCGAGGAGCAGGCGCTCGCCGAAGCCATTACGCCGAAAACGCGAATTGTCATGCTCAACACGCCGCTCAATCCGATCGGGCGCGTCTTCGACGGGAATGAGCTCGCAATGATGGCGCGCGTGCTCGCGCGCAGCGAGGCGGTCGCAATCTGCGACGAAGTCTACGAGCACCTCGTGTTCGACGGGCGCGCCCATCTGCCCCTGATCGGCTTTCCGGGAATGGAAGAGCGCGTCATCCGCGTAGGTTCGGCCGGCAAGATGTTCTCGCTCACAGGCTGGAAAGTTGGTTGGGTGACGGGAGCTGTACCGCTAATTGACGTGATCGCCAAAGCGCACCAGTTCATCACCTTCACTACGCCGCCCGCGCTCCAGCGCGGCACGGCTTATGCACTCTCCAACGAAATGGATTTCACGCTCGGGCTGACGCGGACGCTGCAGGACAATCGCGACCTCCTGGCGGACCGCCTCGCGCGCATGGGCTTCGATGTGCTGCCCTGCGAGGGCACCTATTTTCTGACGGCCGGAATTGGTGCTCTCACCAATGAGCGCGACGATGATTTCTGCCGGCGGTTGGTGCGCGAGGCTGGCGTAGCGCTGATACCATTGAGCGCGTTCTTTGAGACGGGTGAACCCAGCCATCTGGTGCGGTTCGCCTTTTGCAAGAAGCGTGGGCTGCTCGAAGAAGCGCTGGATCGGCTCGAGCGTTTTTTTTGCAGGACAGGCGCGCGTTTGATGGGGACTTGAACAAATGTCGTCGTTAGGCCCCCTCACCCGCGCCGGAGCAGACTGCACCGCCCGTACCTGCATCCCTCTCCCACATGGGGAGAGGGGAGTTTCGTGTCCTGCACCAGCAGAGTTAGTTCAACACGCGGATTTCCCCCTCCCCTTGTGGGAGAGGGGCCAAGCGCGAGGTCTTTCGCGAACTCAAGCTTGGGTGAGGGGTTCCCGGTGACCCACGAGATTCTCACCGTCGCCGAGATGTATGCCGCGGACCGATATGCGGGCGAGAATGGAGTACCTTCGCTGACACTGATGGAGAACGCGGGACGCGCGATCGCGATGGAGATCACGCGCCGCTGGTCCGCGCGACCCACGCTCGTGCTTTGTGGGCCGGGCAACAATGGTGGCGACGGATTTGTCATCGCGCGCCATCTGGCTGAGCGGGGCTGGGAGGCGCGCGTGGCGTTGCTGGGCGAACGCGACCGTCTCGGGGGCGACGCTGCTGCCATGGCTGCGCGCTGGGCGGGCGAGATATTGCCGTTGTCGCAGGATCTCGCGGGCGAAACCTCTCTGGTCGTGGATGCGATGTTCGGCGCCGGGCTCGCGCGATCGCTCGAAGGAGTCGTTCGCGAGACCGCCCTAGCGCTCAACGCCGCGCATACCACGGTTGTGGCCGTCGATGTGCCGAGCGGCGTGCAGGGCGATCTGGCGCGCCCGATCGACGGCCCCGAGGGGGTAGCGGTCGAAGCGGACTTGACCGTCACCTTCTTCCGCAAGAAGCCTGCCCACGTGCTGATGCCGGGACGGCTGTGGTGCGGCGAGGTTGCAGTCGCTGATATCGGTATTCTGCCGGCGGCACTCGAAACCATCCGCCCACGGATATTTGAGAACAATCCCGCCCTGTGGAGCACGGGCTATCCCTGGCCGCAACCGCTCGCCCACAAATATGCGCGCGGACACGCGCTCGTCGTCAGTGGACCCGCCCATGCGACGGGCGCCGCCCGTCTTGCAGCGCGCGCCGCGCTGCGTGCGGGTGCCGGCCTTGTCAGCGTGGCAAGTCCGCTCGACGCCATCGCAATCAACGCCGCTTCCCTCACCGCTGTGATGGTCAAGCCGTTCTCAGGCGTCGCAGGTCTCTCGGACCTTCTGAAGGACGCGCGCTTCAATGCCGTCGTCATCGGACCGGGATGCGGCGTTGGGCGCGCGACCCAGGAAATGGTTGCGGCCGTTATGGCGAGCAACGCGGCCGTCGTCCTCGATGCCGATGCGCTCACCTCCTTTGCCGGCGAGCCGGACGCGCTGTTCCGTCAATTGCGCGATCCGGCGGTGCTGACACCACACGCCGGAGAATTCGCGCGTGTCTTTCCGGGCGCACTGGAATGCGTTCCGACGCGCATCGAAGCGGCGCGAGAAGCGGCCGCGGCCGGGCGTTGCACGGTACTTCTCAAAGGTCCCGATACCGTGATTGCAGCGCCGGATGGGCGAATCGCCGTCACAACAAATGCGCCGCCGACNNCTTGCGACGGCGGGCGCCGGCGATGTGCTTTCAGGCATCATCGCCGGCTTGCTGGCACAGGGAATGGACTCCTTCTCTGCCGCAGCCGCGGGCGCGTGGCTGCACGGCGAGGCCGCGTCGCGCTTCGGCTACGGACTGATTGCGGAGGACTTAGCGGAGATGCTGCCGGCGGTCCTCTCATCTCTGCGAGATACTCTGGCGTGAGCAAACCCCAGGTGCGGCGCGCCCTCGCTTCGGACATGGCCGCACTTCTCCACATCTACAATCACTATGTCGTCCATACCCACATCACCTTCGACCTGGAGCCGCGCACACTCGAACAGCGGCTCGAGTGGTTTGCCGGTTTTTCGTCAGCCGGCCGCCATCAATGCTTCGTCGCGGAAGAGGGCGGCATGCCCATCGGATGGGCATCGTCGAGCCCGTTCAAGGAACGCGCGGCCTACGACACATCCGTCGAGACAAGCGTCTATCTGGCGCCGGACGCGACCGGCAGAGGCATCGGGCGGAAACTCTACGAANNCCTTTTCGAGGCACTGCGACACGCCGATGTGCATCGCGCCTATGGCGGCATTGCCCAGCCCAATGAAGCGTCGGTCAGGCTTCACGAAAGGTTGGGATTTAGGTGCGTGGGCACCTACCACGAGGTCGGCCGCAAATTCGGCTGCTTCTGGGACGTGGCGGTGTATGAGCGTCCCCTGGGTCGCGAACCCCTAGCCACTCCCGGACGCGCCTGATATAGGGGCGCGCTTCGGCGGTTGGCGCCGCCGGAATGCCCAAGCGCGGGCGTGGTGGAATCGGCAGACACGCGAGATTTAGGTTCTCGTGACGAAAGTCGTGGGGGTTNNTGGGGGTTCAAGTCCCTCCGCCCGCACCAGCGCCGGGGCCTGGCACACCGCAGGGACCATTCCAGATGCAGATCACCGAGACCGTTTCCGAAGGCCTGCGCCGCGAGTTCAAGATCGTGATCGGCGCGGGCGATCTCGACGCGCGTCTCACGGGCCGCCTTGAGGAGATGAAGTCGCGCGTTCATCTCAAGGGTTTTCGGCCTGGAAAGGCGCCGGTTTCCTATCTGAAAAAGACGTATGGCAAATCGATGATGGGGGAGATCGTCGAACAGGCGGTGTCGGAATCGAGCCAGAAAACGGTACAGGACCACGCATTGAAGCTGGCCTTTCCGCCGCAGGTCGATCTGGTAAGCCCGATAGAAGAAGTGGTCGGCGGCAAGTCCGATCTTGAATTCATGGTCCGTTTGGACCTGATGCCGGAGTTCGAAATCGTCGATCCTTCAAGGCTATCGGTCGAGAAGCTCGTGTCCAATGTGAACGACGAAGAGGTTCAGGCCGCGGTTGCGCGCCTGTCGGAGCAGGCGAGAACCTATTCGCCGCGGCCCGAAGGCGAAGCAGCCGAAGAGAAAGACTCCGTCACCATTGACTTCGTCGGCCGCGTCGACGGCGAGGTGTTCGAGGGCGGCAAAGCGGAGGATTTGAACCTCGTGCTCGGCTCGGGACAGCTAATCGCAGGTTTCGAGGCGCGGCTCATCGGGGTAAAAGCCGGAGAAGAGCGCGACGTCAAGGTGACATTTCCCAGCGATTATCCCGAGGCAAAGCTCGCCGGGCGGCCGGCTGAATTCGCCGTCAAGGTCAAGGAGGTCAAGTCGCCGGACGCGCTCGCGATCGACGATGATCTCGCCAAGAAGCTCGGCGTCGATTCGCTTGCGACGCTCAAGGACAGGATCCGCGACCAGCTCAAGACCGATTTCAATCGCGCCAGCCGCATGCATCTCAAGCGGCGCATCCTCGATGGGCTGGATGTGCAGCATTCCTTTCCGCTGCCCCAGGCAATGGTTGACCGCGAGTTCGAATCGATCTGGAAGCAGGTCGAGGCCGAGCTTCAACGCGAAGGCAAGACGCCGGCGGATGAAGGAAAGACCGAACAGGAAATGCGCGACGAATACCGCGCCATCGCCGAGCGGCGCGTGCGGCTTGGCTTGGTGCTGGCGCGCATCGGCGAACAGAACGGCATCACCGTCTCCAATGACGAGCTTCAGCGCGCCATGTCCGCCCGTGCGCGCCAGTATGACGGGCACGAACAGGAGGCGTTCAATTTCTTCAGCTCCAATGCCCAGGCCCAAGCGGAAATCCGCGCGCCGATCTTCGAGGAAAAGGTGGTCGACTTCATCGCCGAACTTGCCAATGTCACCGAACGCAAGGTCGACCGCGAGACACTGTTCCTAGATCCCGACGAAGCGGCGGAGAAACTGACGGCCGCGGAATCCCAGGCGGCTTCGTAAGTCCCCTCACCCGCTTTGGGGCGGTTGCGAGGGCGTTGTCTTTGGCCACTCTCCCACAACGGGAGAGGGGATTCCACGTGCTGATTTTCCGGCGTTGATGCGAGAATTCCGATTCCTCTCTCCCTTGTGGGAGAGGGATGCAGATACGGGCGAGGAATTCTGTTCAGGCGCGGGGAGGGGTATTTGCTATCGCATGCGTGCGGCACCACATGATTCACGTTGCGTCGGCCGATTCGGAAGGAACGCGGGATGAAGGACTTGAAGGACGTGAAGGACGTTTACATGAATACGCTCGTGCCCATGGTGGTCGAGCAGACGGCGCGCGGCGAGCGCGCCTACGACATCTATTCGAGGCTGCTCAAGGAGCGAATCATCTTCGTCACCGGTCCGATCGAGGATTACGGCGCAAGTCTGATCACCGCACAACTTCTCTTTCTCGAGGCCGAAAATCCCAAGAAGGAGATTGCGATGTACATCAATTCGCCGGGCGGGATCGTCACCTCCGGCTTCGCGATCTACGACACCATGCAGTATGTGCGGCCGGGTATCCAGACCTTGTGCGTCGGTCAGGCGGCTTCGACCGCCTCGCTTCTGCTCTGCGCGGGTGAGAAGGGCGGCCGCGCCTGTCTGCCCAATGCACGCATCCTGGTGCACCAGCCCTCCGCCTCGTTCTACGGCCAGGCCACGGACATTGCACGTCACGCCGAGGAAGTGCTGAAGCTTAAGCGGCGGCTGAACGACATCTATGTCAGGCACACCGGGCTCAGCCTGGAGGCGGTTGAAAAAGCGCTCGATCGCGATACTTATATGACCGCGGAAGAAGCGAAAGTGTTTGGCCTCGTGGACAAGGTCCTGACCCGTCGGCCCGAATCGGGCGAAACCGTTTAACCTTTCCGGATCAAGGGCCATCTTCGCAAATGATGGAATTTAAACAATTCTTGATCCCGATCCGCCTATCGTGGTCGAATGACCTGGGCGCACGGCAAGCAGGGTCTGGCGCGATTCATGCTTGGCGTGGCAGAGGGAGTAATCGTGCCGCGGCGGGTCATGCCGGGCTGAGGCACGATGGCAAGAAGGGCGGACGAATGTCCGAGGTGTGCCGATGAGCAAAGCGGGCGGAGGCGAGTCCAAGAACACGCTTTATTGCTCCTTCTGCGGCAAGAGCCAGCACGAGGTGCGCAAGCTCATTGCCGGTCCGACTGTCTTCATCTGCGACGAATGCGTCGAATTGTGCATGGAGATCATCCGGGAGGAGAACAAGACCTCCTTCCTGAAGTCGCGCGACGGCGTTCCTTCGCCGGCAGAGATTTTCAAGGTGCTGGACGACTACGTCGTGGGCCAGCATCACGCCAAGAAAGTTTTGTCGGTCGCGGTTCACAATCACTACAAACGCATCAACACGTCCGGAAAGAGCAGCGACGTCGAGCTTGCCAAATCGAACATCCTCCTGGTCGGCCCCACGGGCTGCGGGAAGACGCTTCTGGCGCAGACGCTGGCGCGCATCCTCGACGTACCGTTCACCATGGCGGACGCCACCACGCTCACCGAGGCAGGTTATGTCGGCGAGGACGTGGAGAACAT
>PKWC01000116.1:15144-17077 GCA_003131925.1 Alphaproteobacteria bacterium
CAGCAGGAGTTCCTGCAGGTCGACACCACGAATATCCTGTTCATCTGCGGCGGTGCATTTGCCGGCCTCGAGAAGATCATCTCCTCGCGCACGCACGGCACGTCGATGGGCTTCGGCGCCGTCGTCCGCGCGCCCGACGAGCGCGGCACGGGCGAGGTGCTGCGCGAGGTCGAGCCCGAGGATCTGCTGAAATTCGGACTGATTCCAGAATTCATCGGCCGTCTGCCGGTGATCGCCACGCTCGGCGATCTGAGCGAGAGCGCCCTTATCGAGATCCTGACGCGCCCAAAGAACGCACTCGCGAAACAATATCAGCGCATGTTCGAGATGGAGGGTGTGAAACTTCGCTTCCAGGAGGAGGCGCTGCACGCCATCTCCCGTCGCGCCATCCTGCGCAAGACGGGCGCACGGGGACTCCGCTCGATCATGGAGGGCATCCTGCTCGAAACCATGTTTGAGCTGCCGACGCTTAACGGTGTGCAGGAGGTGGTCATCACCTCCGACGTAGTGGATGGCCGCTCGCGACCGCTCTACACCTATTCCGACAAGGTTCAGGCGCGCGAATCGAACGCGTCCTGAGCCGGTGTGCGGCGGACTGCCAGCACACAATCCCTAGACGGCTATCGCCTATCTTGAAAGCATCGCCCGCGGAGACCACTTTGGATCCGCAGGAGCCGGGGCACGGCTCGTTCATTCGGCGCCCTTCGCCCAATTGGGGTAGGGTGTGCCGCCCGCGAGTCCGGGAAGGAGAATTCCATGTCCGATTCCAACGACGTAAAAGCGAAGGCCGAAACCGGCGGCCAGTTGGCGCCGGTGCTGCCCTTGCGCGATATCGTCGTGTTTCCCCACATGATCGTTCCGCTGTTCGTGGGTCGCGAGAAATCCGTCCGCGCGCTCGAAGAAGTGATGAACGACGAGAAGCAGATTCTCCTGCTCACGCAGAAGAATGCGGCCGATGACGACCCAACGCCCGAGGCGCTCCACACCGTCGGAACTATGGCGACAGTGCTGCAGCTCCTCAAGCTGCCGGACCAGACCGTCCGCGTCCTTGTCGAAGGCAAGTCGCGCGCACGCGCCGTCGACTTCGTGCCGCGCACTGATTTCTTCCAGGCGCATATCGAGCGGATCGACGACCATGGCGGTGACGCCAAGGAAACCGAGGCGCTGGTGCGCACGGTCAAGGCAAATTTCGAGAACTACATCAAGCTGAACAAGAAGGTTCCGGCGGAGACACTCGCCTCTCTCGCGCAGATCGAGGATCCTGCGAAATTGAGCGACATGGTCGCTTCGCATCTCTCGGTGAAGATCGCCGACCGCCAGCAGCTCCTGGAAACGCTCAACACTGTCGAGCGGCTGGAACGCGTGCTTTCGCTGATCGAAGGCGAGATCGGCGTGCTGCAGGTCGAGCGCAAGATCCGCACCCGCGTAAAGCGGCAAATGGAGAAGACGCAGCGCGAATACTATCTCAACGAACAGCTCAAGGCGATCCAGAAAGAGCTGGGCGAGGGCGAAGAAGGCCGCGACGAGCTCAACGAGCTCGAGGAGCGAATCCGCAAGACGAAACTATCGAAGGAAGCGCGCGAAAAGGCGCAGAACGAAGTCAAGAAGCTCCGGCAGATGAGCCCGATGTCGGCGGAAGCGACGGTGGTGCGCAACTACCTCGACTGGCTGCTGGCGGTGCCGTGGAAGAAGCGTTCCAAGGAAACACGTTCTATCGATTACGCGGAAAAGGTGCTCAACTCGGACCACTATGGCCTGGAAAAAATCAAGGAGCGCATTCTTGAATTCCTCGCAGTCCGCCAGCTAGTAAAGAATCCCAAAGGCTCGATCCTGTGCTTCGTTGGACCTCCGGGCGTTGGCAAGACCTCGCTGGGAATGTCGATCGCGAAGGCCACCGGACGCAAGTTCGTCCGCATGTCGCTGGGCGGCGTGC
>PKWC01000017.1 GCA_003131925.1 Alphaproteobacteria bacterium
AAAGAGAGGTGGGTGGCCACTTGCCTCCTGCGGAATCACATATGAGGCAATCAGCTTCGGATTGTAGGTCGGATTGTCGATCTGATTTGTCCATTGCGGCGCCATCCAGGCGAGCAGCGCTGACGTTGGAAAGCCCATCTCCTGCGCGTTTCCCAGCGCGATCAATAGATAGCCTTGCTGCCACGGGGATTCCGCATAGGTTTGACCGTGTACAAATCCTGAACAATCCGAGCAGAGTTGTGTCTCATTTGCGCTGTACAGGAAAAAATGAAGCGGGGAGATATAGGGCCGGTGTGCTTCTGTATTGCCATATACCCAGGCCGGAGTAGTGTCGAGCAGCGGGTCGTAAATGCTGCGGGCTCCTTCCCATTCCGCGATCATGTCTCTCATGATGTCCTGAAAGTAGGCCTGCTCTGGAGAGCCGTCAGGTGAGAGGAAAGCCGCGCGCGCCCGATTGCGGAGCGCCCACGCGTCGCCGCGAACCTGATTGCCGAATCCCGCGATGACGGGCGAAGCCGTCCGCGCGACATCCGGGTAGTTAGCTGGAAGACTCGCGCTCGGGTTGATCGGTGTCATGAGCGCATTCGATGCTGCCCAGATCTGGAGTTCCTCCAGATAGAATGGATCGCCCGTGAGCATATAGGGGATGGAGAACGGATCGGGCTGGTGCGCGGTGTCGAATATCCATCCGAGACCTCCCTGGCTCGGCTGACCGGTCAGGGAGGGATGCGGTATCGACTCGGTATAGATGAGAATGCGATCGTGCTTGGCTTGACTGTCGAACAGCCATTCACTCGGGTATGCGAACATCGATAGCGGCAGTCCGATCGCCGGCATAGTTTGCGCGCGGTCATATTTGTCCGTGGGGTCGCCCTCGCGAACCATCAATTGCCACGAGCCGGCAAGATCGGCCTGTCTGATCGCCATCTGCCGGGCGCGCCAGTTCCCGCTGTAGAGCCAGTCCATCATCCAGCCGGGCTCGATGCCGATGTCAGGGCGACCGCCAGAATCCGGCATGCTCTTATCCCATTCCCCGGCGTCGTAGAGATCCTTCGGCAGACTCTGCCAACGGGAAAACCACTGCGCGATGACAGAGTCCGTGAACTGGGACTTGAGCGAAGGATCGAAATTGGGAATGAAACCGGTCGCGGAGAGATGTTGTATGTTGTAGTCGATGTCGATCTTCGGATCGGGTGCTCCGCCGATCCAGAATGTCTTGTTCCACGACGTTCCGGCATAGGTGGTGAATGTCTTCGTGTCGAGAGAGCCAGCGCGCGGGTTGGTGTAAACGGTCTGCGGAGAGCTGTTCCCGAGCGTTATCGTAAGCGCCGCCGTCACATCCTCGAGGTCCTGCGAATCCTCGTTTTCGCCAACTACCCGAACCTCGACCTTATTGAGCGAGGGCCAGAACGTGGCGATGAATTCGGGACGCACGGATTTGTAGGCATCGAAGCCGATATCGTATTTCCGCGCCGCCGAATTGTCGACGAGAATGATCGTGTCGGCGACGGAACCCGATGTCCAGTAGGTGTAGTCGCCATTGTGAAGCATATTGCGGGCGTCCGCGTAAGCGGTGTGTCCCGCCTGCGCAAGCGAGAACGCGGCATCGAAGTCGAAGCTGGGACCGAGCATCATGTTTCTCGAGAGCCGCGGCTTGTTGTTCCCTGAAGGCTGATCGGCGAATGAAAGCGTGAGCGCACCCTTGGCCGGGATGGACGGAATCACGACGGAGATGACGGCGAATTTCACCGACTTGTCCGGATAGCGGTCCTTCACATCGGCCTGGGTAACAATGGGAGTGCCATTCACGAGCACCTGGGGAAAGTGCCGAATCTCGCCCTGTACGAATGGACGCCCGAATTGATAGGGGTAGTCCGTGACGGTGGTGTCCCCGGCGCGCGAGATCCTTATCGTGTCCGGCGGTTGAGCGCTCGCGGGTGAGGCGGCCGCGAGCGTACCGAGCAGAGCGGCGATTGCGGGAAGATACAGTTTGCAGACACCGGAGCGGGGGCGGATTTGCGATGATTTGGTCATGCGCAAACCTTGCAGCGCATGGCTTAACGAGTTCTATAGCCGCATGGTCGAAACCGATTTCTCGTAATTTCTTTCCTAACGAAGTGAGTCGAATATTTCCGGAAATTCACATCGGCAATAGGCGGTGATCGACCGCATCGGGCGTGTGCGGCCTGGGCATCGGCGCGTTCAGCGGCATTCCTTACATGTTAATGAAGGTTGCCAATGGCGCGCATTCCCGGAATAGCGCGGTACAACCGTCGCGATCCTCAATAAAATCAACCGGATTATGCGATATCCCTTCGCTGCTGAAACCTGCAAACTCTGCCACACTATCGAGCACACCTTCTGCCGCCTCAAAAATTTCCGCAGAATCGAAACACGCTACGACAGATGCGCTTGAAACTTCCTGGCCGGGCTCTGCATATTTACAGCCGTCTGATATTGGTGCAAGTGACTGGGGCCCCTGGCGATTCAATGGCGAAGAAAATAGATTAGGTTTCGAGCACTCCGTGGACTCCACGCCGGATACGACTCTACGAAACTTGAACGTCTGGCCACAATGAATTGTTGACTTTGCGAGCCGTCAGGATCGGCACTGCGGTTCGCGAAGGAAATCGGAAATGCACAGAAAGAGACCTACGCTTCCAAACCTTCTGATAATTGGGGCAATGAAGGCAGGAACGACAAGCCTTCAGCGATACCTCTCCCTGCATCTGCAGATTTTCATGTCGAAACGGAAAGAACTCAACTTTTTTGCCATGCGCATACCTTGGCGGGCTAGTCGTGCGGTACGTTGGGCGTTTCGGGTCGGCAGCAGTCTGGCTGGTAAGCCCGACCTGGGCCTCGAAGACGACCTTAGGCTTCAACGAATCCTAAAGCCGGATGTCATCGCCTTGCGAGCATTTCTTGGCGATGAACTACCGGAGTGGCGCCCTTATGCCTGATTCGCCCGCCGGCGCGGAGCCCAGCGTTTATCGGCATATGCTGGGCGGCTCTATGTGGACAATAGCGTTGCGCTGGGGTGTACGGCTGACGGGGCTCGTCGGTACGGTGATTCTCGCGCGCCTTTTGACGCCGGCAGACTACGGCATTGTGGCTATCGCGATGATCATAGTCGGGACAATCGAGGTCTTCAGTCAGACGGGACAATACGCCGCGATCATTCGCCACCCAACTCCCACACGCGAGCACTACGACTCTGCCTGGACGATCTCGCTCTTGTTGGGCCTCGGTCTGGGATTGATCATTTTGGCGGCGACACCGTTGACGGTCTGGTATTTTCGCGAACCTCGCGCCGGAGAGGTGGTCGTGATTCTCGCGTTTCGTACCATGCTGATGGGGTTCCAAAATATCGGCGTTGTGAATTTCCGAAGGCATTTGCAGTTTCGCAAGCTATTCTTGTTCAACATCTACCCAACGCTGATTTCATTTGTTGTAACGATCGCAAGTGCGTTCGTGCTCAGAAATTATTGGGCGCTGGTCATCGGCATCATGGCCCAGTACATATCGACCGTCGTGCTCAGTTATACGATGGAGCCCTTCCGGCCACATCTGTCCTTCGCCAAAGTCAGAGAGCTGTGGTCTTTCTCGATCTGGACTCTGGTGCGAAGCGTCGGCACATATATCAATTCGGAGATTGACAAGTTCGCCATAGGCGGCTTTGGCGGTGCAGCATTGATGGGACGTTACGACGTGGCCAATGACGTCGCGATCAGCCCGACCCAGGAGCTGATCAATCCCATGATCAGCGTCCTCTTCCCCGTAATGGCGACTGTTCAGGACGACTGGCAACGTCGGCGCGAGCTTTACCTGCGCGTGCTTTACTGGTCGGCGCTGATTTGTGCCTCGACCAGCATCGGTGTAGCCCTCGTCGCAAATGACATGGCAGATCTCGTCCTCGGATCGAAGTGGCATGATGTCAAACCACTCATGCCGTGGCTTGCTCTGTCCTTTGGCGTGCTGGGATTGAGCAACTCGGTCTACTCCGCCTTTGATACGATTGGCCGTCCGGATGTTTCGGCGCGGCTGCAATTGACGCGGCTTGCGGGACTCTCGCTGTGCATTTTTCCTGTGGCGTACTTGCTGCACGACCTGCGGGATATTGCGATCACGCGGTTTCTTGTAACGGTTGCCGTCGCGCCAGCTTTGTTCCTCGCTCTCGGAAGAGTCCTCCAGTTGCGGATGCGAGATTTTGTGGCGACGCTTTGGCGTCCATTGGTAGCCGGCCTCGCAATGGCAGCAGTCGTCTCAACCGGAAATATATATCTGCCTTTTACCGGGCCGCTGCGGCTTGTGCTTGATATCGGCGTGGGAAGCGCTGTCTTCGCCGTGACCCTCATGGCTCTCTGGTTTGCCAGCGAACGACCGTACGGTCCGGAAACCGAGGCGTGGAGCTGGCTAATGAAATTCCGGTCGGGAGGAAATTCGCCGAGCACGGTCGGGCCCGGAGCAGAGGTGGCGCCTTCCGAGCGCGATGCATAGATACCAACTCATCGAGAGCGGGAACGGCTTGTTCGTTTCATTATCGAATAAAGGCCAATCAACAGAATGGCCAGAGTGATGTCGATCAGGACGGCATATATTGTCAATGCTTCGAACGGCAGCACAAGCGTACGCCATGCAAAATCAAAACCAATTGCTGACACCGTAACAAACGCCACCATGGCCACGAACCGCCATGACAACCTTCGGCCTGTCCAGAACCACCGCTTCATTGCAGGCTGTTGCCTCTGTGGATGATCGTTTCGCCGCCAATCACGCGTTGGCGGACTTTGGCAGGAAGGACGACTTTGCCCGGCAGCTCCAGAACGACGGTGCTGCCAAGCAGCATGCGCCCTAAACGCTGGCCTTTGTCCAGCCGCTCACCGGCGTGCACCCAGACCTTGATACGGCTTGCCCAGTAGCTGGTGATCAATCTGACCTTCATCGTGCCAAGCGCAGTGTCGAGCGTAACGATCTGCTGGACGGGAGCGTCCTTGTCCTTGAGAAAAAACGATTTTTGCATCTCAGCCTTGCTATCGTTGCGGGAAAAATAAAGGCCTTCCTCCTCGACATCTTTGACCACGCCGGCGAAGGGCGTGCGGACGACATGCACGTCCCAGAAGGACAAACCGATGACGAGATAAGTGATGCCGTCGCGGAAAGCGATGTTCTGGATCACCCCATCAGCAGGAGAAACAAGGTTATCGCCTCGAGGGATGGTCCGTTGGGGATCGCGCGCGAAGAATTCCAGAAACCCGCTGTCGAAATTGCGCGTCTCGACCCACTGTTCGACCTGCAGCGTCGGCCAACGTTTGTTTGGCGGCAGCAAGGGCTTGATCAGCGGTGACGGGAATGGAAAGTTCAGCGCCAGCTGCATCAATGCGAAAATGCAGATGGCGATGATGCCGAGTTGAACCGCCAACGTTTGCTTTGCCAATGCGAACCTCCCCAACCTGCCAAGAATATCATAACCTGATTTCTCGAATCCAGACCCCGGCTGTCCATGATTCTCAACAACATATCGACTCTGGCGTCGTATCGCGGCGCGCGGAGCCGAATAAAGGGGTAATTCAGGCTCGTTCGTACAGGATCGTGCCGATAGCCTGCTCCAGCATGCGGGAGACGGTGCGGCCGGCGTGCGATCGTAGCGGATGCGCTTTCGCTGACGGCGCAATCAGGGCCGTGGGTTCGAGCGCCCCGAAGCCAGTCGTCGGTGCATCAGCTTTTCGCCCGCTCAACAGCTCGCAAAAACGTTCGAAACGACGAACCAGCAGCCGGTTCGCCCGGGTGCGGGCGCGGTTCAACAGCTCAAAACTGTGGCTCACGATCACAATGGCCCGGCGCTGTCGCGCCACGGATTGCGCGATTACCAGACGCAATTCGGAAATGGAATTGGCGCAAATCTGTGCCGGTCTGTCATGGCGCCAAAAGTCCCTGAAGGAAGCGATCGGCAGTTCGATCACGCCGTCGAGCGAAGTCGCATCAAGCAGTGGCCCGTTCGCGACGATGCGACAAGGACCCGCCAGATAGGAAATATTGTAGCTCGCATCATAGCGGATCCCCAGCGTTGCGAGCGCGCGCAGAGTGTCGTTGTTCGCTCCGTAATTGCCGGCTCGGAAAGCAAGCGGGGGCGGTGCACCTGCTTTGGTGAGGGCTTCCATCCCCATTTCCAGCAACCGATGTTGATCAGTGTAGCCGAAGTCGGCGATGCACTGGCCGCGGCGTCCATCGACCGGATCGCGCGCGATCCATTCCAACCATTCGGTATGCACATGGAGCTGAACTTCGTGGCCGCCGCACAGGATAGGTTCGATCACGCGCTTGAGCATGTCGAGTCCACAGACCTGCGCACACAGAGCTTCGACAAAAAAGACCGCCTTCAGTCCATGGGCGTTGAACTGATCCACTTGGTACGCGACGCCCCACTCGCCATCGGACACGCGGCCGAGGATAGCGGTCGAGAAATTGTCCATCCAGTTTACCCCACGCTGGTGCGCGGCAGGCGATAGCTCGGTATCTATTGTCAGCAGGACCGGTGTCATCGACTACTCCACCGCCAGATAAGCCCGGCACGGCGCGCGGCGAAGAATGCGACGGATTTGATCCAAACCAAGTCAATTGCGCACCGCGGCGCGACGCGAATGTTCCTATTGGGAAAGCCGCAGTTCGGCACGATTGGCATCGATCATAAATTTGCACGCCCAGTTAAGATATTGCCACCTGCCATACCAGCCATCTATGGGGAAGGAACCCTTGACCGCCCCACAGATTTCAGGAGGTCCGGTCGTAGCCATTGTACGACGGACAAATGCATTGGCGCTCTTTGCCACGCGTTTGTAGTCATCCCGATTGGTCAGGCCGGAAAGCACCAGTAGGCACTCCGCGATCTGAGAAGTACCGGTCAAACACACCCAATCGGCCGCAGGCTGCCATTGTTCCGTCAGCCGACCAGCCAATCTTCCGTCCGGCGCGAACGCCTGCAGCAACCCATTCGCGGTGCGGCACGCGGCATCAAGATACTGGCTCCGTTGCGTTGCGAGGTGGGCCTCGACAATTCCACGGAGTGCGTATCCTAGCGTGTGCGTCAACGGGCGCTCGGGATCGGTCAGGCAGCATTTTGGGAACCAACCGTTCTGCCGCTGATGGCCAAGAGCCCAGTCGACTTGCTTCATTGCCGCTTCCAGGTACCCGCGACTCGATTCGAGCGCTGCTGCCTNNCTTGAACAAGCCGAGCGCAACATGTGTCTCATAGACTTTCTCGCCGGGCGCCACGAATGGCGTGTCGTGTTTGCGCCAACAACCGTCGGAATCCTGAGTACGAACCAGCCAATCGGCCGCACGTTTCATCGGTTCGCGATAGCGCGCATCAATGCGCGTCCCCGCGGCAAGACCAATCAAGATCTGCCCGGTATCGAAGGTGGAGGGCAGGCGCGGCACTTGATCTACCATGCCGCCCTGAAATCCTCCCTCGGAAAACTGGATTGAGACGAGCCAGTCAAGCATGCGACGCGCTCGCTCATGGATGTGTTGTTTTCCAGTTTCCTCGCCGTACGCAATAAGGGTTTCCACGATGTAGCCAGTCGTCTCTGGGTAGGAACTCGACCATCCATCGACAAAGCTGTAGTGGCGGGCAACGCCGCCATCCGCTGTGCGCGAACAATCCTGGGCGCGCCCGAGCCACGCGATGCCGTCGTCCACGACGCGGGCAGGGCCCGGATCCGTGTCGGGCAGACCCATGGCGTCGCGCCGGCGCGCCCGCCGGGCCGGAGCGGGCAAGCCTGCCCATTCGAGCCAATGCTTCGCCTGAGCCTTGAAAAAGTTCATGGCGCGCTGACCGGCGGATCCTGCGATTTTCCGGCAGGGGATTTGGCGCGCGACGAGGAGAGCGCCCGGCGCCGCCCGCGGCATAAACGCCGCCGCAGAGGCGCGAGTTTCAGCACCACGAGGGGCATCGGATCGTCAATCCGAAAATATGCGTCCGAAACCCTTATCCCGGGCGCGAGTCGGCTCATCGGATCTGGCGCCCCCGCTCGCCTCGCTTGCGCATAGCCGTCGGGGTCGCGCCATGCGCGGGGCGGACTCGCCGGGATCGCGGGTGGAGGCGCCTCCCCCAATGCCATTCGATAGGCAGCAAGCGGGATGTTCACGCCGTTCAGCGCCGCGATTTCTTCCTGATAGTCCGTGCGGCCGACCGTCGGCTCGACCATGTAGAACCGGCCATCGCGGGTATCGCGCTTGTATTCCATGCTGCCGATGCCGACAAAACCCACCGCAGCGAAAAAGCGGTCGGTAAGCGCGATGAGTTCGGCGGAGGCCTCGGGCGCAGGCATGCAGCTCGCCGTTCCGCCCACAAGCGGTGGCCATTGGCAAACCTTGCGGCCGACGAATGACACGCTCGGTCCCCGATCCCCACGGTATTGAAGGCAAAAATAGACGTCGGAATCGCCCCCTTCGATCCATTCCTGCACGAGAATCTCATCGACGACTTCTTGCATCTGTGACCAAAGCCTACCGACCTCTTCCTCCGAATTTACTTTGTAGGCTTTGACAAAGCGGTTCGCATATCCTGCGTGCTTGTGCGGGGGTTTGAGCACGCAAGGAAACCGGAGGTCCCGCGTCGCTTCTGTTCCAAGCGCAGGCGTAACCCGAACGGCGCGCGGAATGGGGAAGCCAAGCCGCTCCGCCAGTGCTTGAAATCCGCACTTGTCCAACAATTCGGTCATCACAGCATGCGAGGGCATTGAGAACAGATACTTGCCGGCAAGCTTTTCTCGTTCAAGCGAGATGGTTGCTACACTCTCTTCATGTGTGAGAATGAGAAATGGGCGTTTCCCCAAACGCGGCTGCAGTTCAAGAAGTTCGCTGATGAACTCGGGTCCTGCGAGGGAGCTGATGCGGATCTTTCGAGGAAATCGGGTTGCTGCAGTTGGTTTGTCGAAATCGGTATCCAGCGCGACCGTCGGTACGCCGCCGCGGTGCAGCGCCCGGACCACACCAAGTCCATTGACATCTAGGCCGACGACTACTGCGGGGCTTACAAAATCGACAATAGCATCGCCCATCCATATTCACCGCTGCTCAAGTTAGATCAATTTCGGCCTACCAGGTCCCGTTGACAAGGCGCAAGCGCATCCCGATTGAAGCAGATTGGATGACGGCGAGCCGGCTGCGTACCGTTTCTTCGCCGCGAGTGGCGCCGCGCCCTGCAGTTCGGGTTCGTCGGAACGATGGCATAAGTTTGTGGAACGCGCGTCTTAGGATGGCACCGCTGTCATTGCCTGTGTCGGGTAGCTCCGCTGCACGTGTCTCGGCGGCAACCTCTGGGTTCTTCTACGCGAGCAATCCGTTCAACAGTCCTGCCACGGTCTGCGCCTGCGTCTTGGCGCTAAAGGTCTCCTCGAACCAAGGCGAAGCGTGGCACAGCTCAGGGGGCGAGCGCAAGAATTCCACTATTTGCTGATCGCCAATTGCCTCGGGCGTACCAGGAGCGATTGTCACATGGGGGATTCCGCTGCGGGCCAGTATGCGCTCCACCGGAGAGTTTTTCGGCGTGTACGCCAAAATGGGCTTGCCAGCCCGGACGTAGTCGAGAAGTTTCGAAGGTACTTGAAAAGATGCATTTCTCTCGTTCAAGTCGAGCAGGAGAAGATAGTTGGCTTGAGCAGCCTCCCGCAAGGCTTCCTGACGCGGGACCATTCGGTTGTCGAATTCCAGCCTTCCGCTCTGGCACATTCGATCGAACAGGGGCCGCTGGTCGGCAAGTATCTTGGAATCGATCGGGCCAACCAGTCTTAGACGGATGGCTGACGCATCCACCCGCAATCGTTCGAGCGTCGTCAATAGCGATCCAGGATGACGCCCGCCGTACAAGCCACCTATATGGGCGAGCACGCGATACGGGCGCTCGGGTGCCGGTCCGGGTCCGATTTCTTCGAGATGATCAAAACTGTTCCACAAAACTGAAATCTTCTTTTCCCATTGCGGGTATCGATTGCGCCAGGCCGCCGCGACAGTATCAGTATTCGCGACAAGCCGATCAGCATAACGAAAAATGCTGTATTCGATGAGCGCGTCGTAGGGGTATGCCCAGCGTCGAGTGCGGAAGGGATTGTCGCGGACGGGATCTTGGAAATCTGCGATCCACGGTAAGTCAAACCTGACTTTCAACCAAAGAGCGGCAAGGTGGGAGGCCAGAAACGGCGACGTGGAATAGATTGCGCTCACAGAATGAGCGCGTACGAGACGGGCGCCGGCCGTCGCAGCATGCGGAACCCAAGGCAGCCGGTCATTGTATGGCGCGCCGAATCGCATGAACCAGCGAGCGAGCGCCGACGCGAGCGAGATACCGGCGGTTACATCGGGTGCAGGAACACAATGGACAAACTGATGTTCAATCAAGGATACGTCTCTGCTCGAGGCGACCACGATCGGCTGGTACCCATTCTCGGGCAGGTATCGATAAAGCTGTCCGGGACGAGCAGCGGCTGCCATATTGTCGGGCGGAAAAGTATAGGTCAGCAGTAGAAGACGGCGCATTATCAGAACTACGGTTGGCCGCGAACGCCGAACGGGCCATTGTGTTTAGGTTGACGTGAGAGCCCGTTACGAAAGAAGCGAAATACTTTTGCATTCAGACTCACTATGGGCAAAACCGCATGACAGTACCATCGCGTCAATCGAAACATTGGCTCCCATAAGATATTTTTGAACCTGCGCTCATATCCGAAGCGCTCGAGGTGTCTTCCCATAAATGCTTCGCAAACAAAGATTTTGTGCGCCGTCATTTCGCGTTTCCAGCGGTGGACGTCGGCCGGATTCGGTCTGTGAGTTAGCTTCCCGTGAATGTGCGCTTCCCGTGGAGGGACCAGACGACCGACGATTTCCTGCCACGACAGCATTTGCGGTTCAAACTGTTCGCCCAGAAAACTGCAGACATTCCGGACTGTTTTTTCGGTATCGAGCACCAAATCTTCGTAGCGTAGCTGGAAGATTCGAGTCGCCAAAGGTGAACATTTCCAGCGGGTATTATATTTCATCGCTTCAATCCAATCGCGCGCATTGTCGTGCAGCCAGGGCCCGTGCCACCGTAGCGCCTGGAATGATCTGGTTACATCACGTCCATCACGCAACAGATGAATGAATTGCGAGTCAGAAAACATATTTGCCAACTGCGGTATGATCTTGATGTAACCGGGCGTCTTGTCGCCCCATCGAAGCTTGTTTTCTCTTTCGAGATGTTTTCGATAGACGAATTCGACGACGTCGCGCAGAAAAGGCTTGTTGAGCTCAGCTATATTTCGCCGAAATGTGCATGCATCCAAATTCATGTCAGGCCACCGATAATGACTTGTCATAATTTGCCCGGCACGATCGACTTCACCCGAACTAAGGGGTCGATCAGTCTTCAATTGTTCCAGGAGTGGCAACAGATACCAAGATTCGGGCGGAATACAGAGCCGCGAATGTGTAGCCAATATCGCACGAAGCAGGGTTGATCCTGAACGTCCTGATCCGACGAGAAAAAATGGCGCGGAATTCACGATTTCGTTCTTCCGACGATGGCCTACAGCTCTTGTAGCAGCATGACGGAAATTATTGCACGATTGTTGTTTCCGCCAGATGCCGGTCTGAAATGGTCCTTCGCGGACCTCGGCTCTCCGGAAATCCAAATATTGGCGCGACCCTGTTCGGTCTCTTCATCACCCCGATCGCCGAGCCGATGAGCCTCGGCCTGCTCGGCAGCGGTTTGCTGGCTGCGGGTTGGTTCGGTCGGCGCTGGAGTAAGAAGGCGATCTGAGCTTCTGAACTCGGCATTTCAAGAGCCGGAGGAATGTGGAGGCGGTCTTGCCACCGGCCAGTCCTACACCCGTCATGGGCAAAGAGATTCCACTTACATTCGATCTGCCATCGGTTGCCCGCAAGAAATGGAGCGCGGGTTTCGATGGCGACCAGCTTTCGTCGGACGCTGGCGTTCTTCTGCTGCTCGGCGTGGAGAGGAGCTGCCGGCCGGCGACACGCATACGCAGATGCGCTGGTACTGGGAGGAAGGCCATTTTAACTGGGAGGAAGGCCATTTTAAAAGCATGCTTGGCGACCGACTTATCGCGCGCACGGCGGGGCATAGCGAGTATTTCGGAACGGTCCTGGGGGGCCCGGCGCAGGTGCCGCGGAATCGAGTGGCTTGGACGAAACCTTAGATCATCCTCACCCCCTTGCTCGCTGACCGCCGCTGATTGATCCACAACCCATCTGTCGGAAAAATTTACAACTTCTACCGGACGCACCGAGCGTTTACCGTGGATTTCCCAGTAAGCCTGGGTTGGCGCGGGCCTTGCTTCGGAGACGAAGCGGGCGGCCAGAGGGCCGGCGCGAGAGCATCTGTATTGCCTGACGCTGGGCGATCGTAGGGGAGTTCAGGATATGCGTTTTTCGAGAATTTCGGGATTGGCGGCGGCCGCGGCTCTGGCTGGCGCGGTTTTGAGCGTGGCGGCGCCCGCACGGGCAGACATCGTCTATACCTACCAGAACAACACCAATGACGGTTACGATGGCGACCCCTACACGACGGTCACGTTCAACGCGCCCGGGCCGACGAGCGGCGGCTACTCCTATCTCGCCGGCCAGTTCACCTTCTATAACGGCAGTACGCCCGTCGCGTACACCTGGTGCGTCGACGTTATGCATGACATCGCCAACACCGGCGATTTCAAGGAGACAGCTCCCGTTAAGAACGGCTTGAGCAGCAATATCGACAATGGCGGCGGAAACGGCGTGACCTTTCTGAGCTGGGCCACGCTCGGAAAGATGGGCTGGCTGGCGCAATACGGGGACACACATCTTGACCAATCGTCCGCCGTGCAGATTGCGATCTGGGAGATCGAATACGGCACAAACGTCATCCATTCCATCAGCGACGGCGGCGTCGCTTCCGAGGTTACTACGCTCCTCGGCGAATTTTCGAAGAAGAGCTATACGGGCGATTGGGATTTCCTTTGGCTCACGGAAAAGGAGTGCAACGACGACGTCTGCACGTATAATCAGGGACAAATCATGATGAATCCGTCGGCCGTTCCGGAGCCGGGCTCATTGCCATTGCTCGGCGTCGGCCTTCTTGGTCTCGCGGGCATGGCATGGCTGCGCCGGCGCCGTTCCGCCGGGCGGCTTGCCTGACCGTGTTTCTCTGTGACTCGGTAGCGGCGCCTTCGGGCGCCGCTTTTGTTTGGCAGCAGAAGTCCGTTCCGCTCCAGGCCGTTCAAGCTCCGGCCGAGTCGTCGCATCGCCTGAACAGCTCGCGCGCGATCGCTCCTCCGAACGCGCCGATCATGCCGCCGGCGACGACATCGCTCAGGAAATGCCAGTTGAGATCGACCAGCAGGAACGCCTCCATCTCGGCGGCGAGCACGAACAACCAGCGCCAGCGGGGATAACAAAGCCAGAGAACCGAAACCGCTGCCATCGTGAGTGCGGCCTCGCCGGACGGAAAGGCGGGGAAAGCGGCTTCGCGGCCCGCAAGCCAGTGAAATCCATAATCGTGCCGCTCGAGCCAGGCGTACGGACCCAGACGCCCGAACACAGGCTTCAACACGAGCTCGACCGCAGCCGCGGTCCAGATCACGCTGACGCTGCAGAGCGTCAGCACCCGCCAGAGACGCGGCGCCCTCATGCGAATACCCCGCCAGAACAAGCCGATCATGGGCAGCGCCAGGGCCACCGGGAGCATCGCGCCCGGAGAGGCGCCCACGATCCGTAATCCGCGCAGTTGGATCTCATGCGCCGCCGCAAACTCGGCGACCCCGCGGTCGACGAACAGGATCGAAAGAACGGCGAGCGCCGCGCAGACGGCCAACGCCACCACCCAGCAGAGCCCAGGACTGCGCATTGGCAAGCGGTCTTGAGAAGCCATCCGGTTCCAATTCAAACGGCACAATCAATCGAATTGCCAGATGCCGGCGCCGCGAATTCAGCCGGGCATCGTCTGGATGCAAAAAAAGGGGGAGCATCTCTGTTCCCCCCCGAATTCGTGAAAAATGCGATCGACTACGCTTTGGATGCCCGCTTGCGCCGGCGAATTGCGCCTACCGCGACAACGAGCCCGGTGCCGAGCAGCGCGAGAGACGCAGGCTCAGGAGCGGCGGTCGCCGGGGTAACGCTGACGTCGTCGAGGGTCCAGTAGCCGGGGTCGTTCCGCTCGAGAAACGTCACAGTATCGAGACCGGTGGCCAGAACGTCGAAAGTATACTTGACGTACCCCGAAGCGGCCGAATCCGTCAGAGCGCTGCCTGCGATCTGCACCCCGTTCCAATCCGCCTCAAAATAGCTGGGCCTGCCTCGCGGGATAGCCGAGGGCGACGTCAAGCCATCCTTGGTTGACAGCCGCCGCCGTGGCAATCGATTGCGGTGCATAGGCGCGAATTTCGTTGCCTTGCTGACGTTCGACCCGGATAGGCGAGCAAAGCCGGAGAAAAGACTGCACTCGCCATGGCGACCGCGGAGCACATGGTAACCCATGATCAGGATGCTCCCACCTTGATCGCGGAGCGCAGGTTGAATGGGCGGTGTCGTCTGCGAAGGCTTGGGCTGATGCGCAGTAGATGAGTCGGGTCATGTGTGGTCGCCATCGCTTGCCCGGAACCTCCGGATCAAGATGGGACGATCCGGGACCGTCGGGCTCTACGTCAATCCAAAGATGCAAAGCTCACGCCACGAAATACGGAAAGCCCCGGATCGCTCCGAGGCTTTCCAGGGCATGCAGTTCGGTCGTTCAGCACTGCACGATGAGGTGAAACTTGTAGTCGGCGGGCTGATGCACATTGTTCCCGAACGTCGAGACGTGAACGCTGTCCCCTGTTTTGGAGTGATTGGAGACCACGATCAAGCCGGGAATCGTCTGACGCGGAGCGGCAGGAAATGCTGACTGGATCGTAGACGCGGGCGCTGTGCAGACAGGCGTCCGCGCCTTTCTGGTGCGGTGCTTCTATGGATATTGAAAACAAACCGCTGGTGCCGGAGGTGAGAATCGAACTCACGACCTACCCCTTACCAAGGGGTTGCGCTACCACTACGCTACTCCGGCAAACCGCAAAGCGCGCGTCGAGGTCACGCGATAAGGCGGAGGCGCTGCTATAGCTCAAGGGTTGGAGGAGGAAAAGAGTGGCCCGGACCCCGTTCGCGGCGCGACAAAAACGGCTGGCGGCCGCGCTGAGACTCAACCTGAAGCGGCGCAAGTCCGGGACTGGTTCCGCAAGCAAGGCGCAGCGTTGCGCTTCACCGGCGAAGGCGGAGCGGGCGGGCTCTCAAGACGACGACACAAAACCGACGGGCGATCCGCCATCCAAAGCGCCTGTTTGACCGGGATGCCCGGCAGCCGCTTGATTCCCGGGCGAAGGCCGCTATCTGAACGCAATCCCGCGCGCTAAAAGGCTCGGCTGGCCCGCGCCTATTTTCCGGGCCTTGTCCCGAGAGGGGTCATGGATCGAATCCGAATTCACGGCGGCGCCAGGCTGAACGGCGAAATCGCCATCAGCGGCGCCAAGAACGCTGCGCTTCCCCTCATGGCGGCGTGCCTGTTGAGCGACGAGCCGCTCGTGCTCCGCAACGTCCCCCGCCTTGCCGACATCGATCTGATGGAGAAGCTGCTCCAGAGCTTCGGAGTCGCCGTTCATCACCGCAGCGGAGCTGTCGCGCTGTCGGCCGATGCCATCCGCAACACCACTGCCGTCTATGATCTGGTGCGCCAGATGCGCGCGAGCTTTCTCGTCCTCGGGCCGCTCGTCGCCCGGCGGGGCGAAGCCAGGGTTTCGCTTCCCGGCGGTTGCGCGATCGGCGCGCGGCCCGTCGATCTTCACCTGCGCGCGCTGCTTGCGCTTGGCGTGATGATCGAGCTGCGCGAGGGCTATGTCGTGGCAGGCGCCCCCGTCGGGCTCCGAGGCGCGCGCATCGAGTTTCCAGCCGTCTCGGTGGGCGCCACCGAGCACGCGCTGATGGCGGCCGTCCTCGCCAAGGGCGAAACGCTGCTCGTCAATGCCGCGCGCGAACCTGAAATCGAGGACCTCGGACGCTGCCTTCAGGCCATGGGCGCGCGCATCTCCGGACTGGGAGGCCCCTGCATCACGATCGAAGGCGTCGACGAATTGCACGGCGCCGAGCACCGCGTGTTGCCCGACCGCATCGAGACCGGCACGTTTCTCGTCGCCGGAGCGATCACCGGAGGAGACCTTCTCCTCACGGACTGCGAGCCCCACCACTTGGTTGCAGTTTTGAACAAGCTGAAAGAATGCGGCGTGGAAATCAAGTGCGAAGGAAACGGAACGCTGCGAGTGCGTGCCGCAAAAAAACTTGTCGCAGCTGACGTCACCACTGAGGAATACCCCGGATTCGCTACCGACATGCAAGCTCAGTTCATGGCGCTGGCCACGCAAGCGACCGGCGTCTCGCACGTTCGCGAGACAATCTTCGAGAACCGCTACATGCACGCAAGTGAGATTATGCGCATGGGAGCGAACATTGCCGTGGAAGGCAATCTCGCTGTCATCACCGGTCCCACGCCGCTCAGCGGCGCGCCGGTAACAGCGTCTGACCTGCGCGCGAGCGCTTCGCTAGTGCTCGCAGGGTTGGTGGCGGACAATACGACCTGGATTGACCGCGTCTATCACATCGACCGCGGCTACGAGCGCATCGATGAGCGCCTGCGGATGCTCGGGGCCCACATCGAGCGCGTTGAGGACACCGCGGCCCAGGCCTAGTCCCGCCGCCCTCTCCGCCTATCCAAGATTCCGACACACTCTGACCCCATGGTCGACCGGACGCCCAGCGGAACACGTGACGTGCTGCCCGACGAGATGCGCGAGCTGCGCGCGCTCACCGAGCGCGTGCGCGCGGTTTTCGAGCACGCCGGCTACGGGGAGGTCTACACGCCCACGCTCGAGTACGAGCGCACGTTCGAGCGCCCCGGCGCGCGCGTGGGCTCGCCTTACCGGCTGTTCGACGAGCACGGCAACGTGCTCGTGCTGCGCTCGGACATGACCGTGCCGATCGCGCGTGTCGTTGCGACGCGCTACCCGACATCGGAGCCGCCGCTGCGCTTCTGCTACTTCGCCCACTCCTATCGCGGCGTCCGTCCCCAGCGCGGTCAGCCGCGCGAGTTCCTCCAGGCCGGCGTCGAGCTGATCGGCGCCGGCGCGCCGCGTGGCACCGCCGAGGCGGTGACGGTGCTCTGCCGGGCACTCGATGCCGTCGGCCTCGCGCGCTACCGACTCGGGCTTGGGGACGCGAGCCTCTATCCGGCGCTGCTCGACTCGCTGGGCGTCGTGGCGGCCGACCGTGCGCGCCTGCTCGATGAGCTCGCGCGCGGCGATTTCGTCGGGCTCGAGCGCGGCCTGCGAGATCTCGCGATCGACGACGAGTCGATCAGACTGCTGCTCGCGGTGCCTCAGATGCGTGGCGGCGCGGACGTGCTTCACGGTCCCGCCGGGCCGGTCGCCGACGCGGTCGCGGGTCTCCGGGCCGTCCACCAGCTGCTCGAGGCGGACGTCGCGGAACGCGTGATCTTCGATCTCGGCCTCTCCCGCGCACCCGGCTATTACACCGGCGCCGTGTTCGAGGTCTACGACCCCGCGCTCGGCGCGCCGATCGGCGGCTGCNNGTTCGGCCGCAGCCTGCCGGCGGTCGGCTTTGCGCTCGAGGTCGACCGTCTGCACCTCGCGCTCGCGGCTGAGGAGCGACTGTGAGCACCAACGGGCTGGTCATCGCCGTGCCACGCGGCACGCTGTTCGAGGAGACGCTCGACTGGCTCGACAGCCTCGGCATCCGCACGGACGAGGTCCGCAGCAACCACCGCAAGCTCGTCTTCGACGTCGGCCTGATCACGATGCGACCCTCCGACGTGCCGACCTACGTCGCGGCGGGCGCGGCGGACCTCGGCATCACGGG
>PKWC01000042.1 GCA_003131925.1 Alphaproteobacteria bacterium
TCTTGTGCAGATTGATGTGCATCGCATCGATGCCGAGGTCTCCCGGCCGCACGCGGCCGGCGATGGCGTTGAAATTCGCGCCGTCACAATAGAAATAGGCGCCGGCCTTGTGCACAGCATCAGCGATTTCCTTCACCCGCTTCTCGAAGAGTCCGCAGGTGTTGGGATTGGTCAGCATGANNCACGTCGGGCCCGAGCATCTTTTCAAGCGCATCGGCGTCGACATGGCCGTCGTCTTTCGCAGGGACTTCGTCCACGGAAAATCCCGCGAGCGCCGCCGTTGCCGGATTGGTGCCGTGCGCGGACGAGGACACGAGAACCCGCGTACGTTTCTCGCCGCGCGCCGCGACGGCTGCGCGAATGGTAAGCAGCCCGCACAATTCGCCATGGGCGCCAGCCTTCGGGCTCATCGCGACCGCAGGCATGCCCGTCAGTGTCGTGAGCCAACGCATCAACTCGGCGATGAGCACCAGCGCGCCCTGTGTGGTCTGCTGCGGCTGCAGTGGGTGAAGATCGCCAAAACCCGGGAGCCGCGCCATCTTCTCGTTGANNCTTCATCGTGCACGAGCCGAGCGGATAGAGGCCCGCGTCGATCGCATAGTTCATGCGCGACAGGCGCACATAGTGGCGGACAATCTCCGGTTCCGACAGCCCGGGGAGTCCGATCGCCCCTTTGCGGCGCAAATCGCCCAGACGGCTGCCGGATATTTCCGTAGGCGGAATATCGACGCCACTGACGCCCGCGCGGCCGAGCTCGAAGAGCAGCGGCTCCTCATGGTCGAGCCCACGGTCGCCCGAAATCGTCGGCGGCGACGGCGGGGTAGCAGCGCCGGTCGAAGTGGGACGTCCGATTGCGTTCATCGTCATGACAGGCACTCCCCGAGTGCATCCGCAAACGCTTTGGCATCCTCGTCAGTGGTTGTTTCCGTCGCCGCGACGATCAGCAGATCGCGCGCGACCGGCTCGTGCGGCAGAAGGCGCGACCCCGGAACGCCGCTAAGAATGTTGCGCTCGGCGAGATGATCGACGATTTGCGCTGCGGCATTCGGAAGTTTCAGGGTGAATTCGTTGAAGAAGGATTGTGTGACCAGTGACACGCCCGGAACCGCGGCAAGTTTCTCGGCCAGCGCGGCCGCGCGCGCGTGGTTGGCGCGCGCCAGGCGCACAAACCCCTCCTCGCCCAGCAGTGCCAGATGAATCGTGAAGGCGAGACAGCACAAGCCTGAATTCGTGCAGATGTTGCTCGTCGCCTNNTCGCGGCGGATATGCTGCTCGCGCGTGGACAGCGTGAGCACGAAACCGCGACGGCCTTCTGTGTCCACGGTTTCGCCCGCCAGGCGCCCCGGCATCTGGCGGACGAATTTCTCGCGGGTCGCAAAGAGGCCGACATAGGGGCCGCCGAAATTGAGGCCGTTGCCAATCGACTGGCCTTCCGCGGCCACGATGTCCGCGCCCATCGCGCCGGGCGATTCGAGCAGGCCGAGCGACACGATTTCGGTCACGACCGCGATCAGGAGGGCGCCTTTGGCGTGCGCGGCTTCCGCGACGGGGCGCAGATCGCGGATAAGGCCAAACACGTCCGGGCTCTGCACGACCACGCAGGCCGTCTCCGCGTCGATCAGAGAGATGAGGTCTTCCGCGCGACCTGGCGTCAGCGGCGCGCGCACGACAGTGCCGGACAGCGCGCCAAGTGTTTCGACAGTTCCGGCGTAATGAGGATGCAACCCGCCCGAAAGGATCGCCTTTGGCCGCCGTGTGAGGCGCTGCGCCATCAGGACTGCTTCGGACGTCGCAGTCGACCCGTCATAGAGCGAAGCGTTCGCCACTTCCATACCGGTCAGCATCGCAACCTGGGTCTGGAATTCGTAGAGGTACTGCAGCGTGCCTTGCGCGATCTCCGGCTGGTAGGGCGTGTAGGAGGTGAGGAATTCCGAGCGCTGGATAAGATGATCGACAGCAGCGGGGACATGATGGCGATAGGCACCCGCGCCGCAGAAGAACGGCACCGAGCCGGCTGCGACGTTTTTCGCGGCGAGGCGCGCAAGTGCGCGTTCGACTTCGAGTTCGCCCTGATGATCGGGCAGCGCGAATGCTTCGCGCCCCACCACAGCTTCCTTCGGCACGTCGCGGAACAGCGTGTCGATGTTCGGCGCACCAATCCTGCCCAGCATCACGCGCCGGTCATCTTGTGTCAGCGGAAGATAGCGCATCGGCCGTTACCTGATACGTGAGGAGGGACGAAACTGAGAAAGATTTAACGCAGAGGACGCGGAGGTTTCGCGGGGGACGCGGGATAAGTAATCGCGCGCCTTTGGCGCGCAATCTCTTCTCTGCGTCCCCTGCGCTGCCTCCGCATCATCTGAGTTAAATTCTTTTCGCTGCATGAAACACCAAACTCTTGATTAGAGGGACTTTACGAATTCCGTGTACTGAGCCTCGGACATCAACTTGCCGAGCTCGGATTTGTCGGCGAGGCGCATGCGGAAGAACCAGCCTTCGCCCTCGGGGTCGGCATTGATTTTCGCCGGTTCGGCGGCGAGCACCGGATTGGACTCGCTGATCTCACCGCCGACCGGTGCGTAAACCTCGCTGGCCGCCTTCACGCTCTCAACGACGGCAATCTCGCTGCCCTGCCCGACCTTTCGGCCGGCCTCCGGCAGCTCTACAAAAACAACATCGCCAAGCTGGGCCGCCGCATATTTGGTGATGCCGACGGTTGCCACGTCGCCGTCGATGCGCACCCATTCGTGCTGATCCGTGTAGCGTACTTCGCTCATTCTTCTCACCCCGCTTTTGAAACAGTTTCCGCGCGCTTGTAGCGATGCGGCACGAACGGCATCGGCGCCACCCGCGCCGGGAGCGGCTTCCCGCGCACGACCAGGTCGATCTCCGTGCCGTCCGCCGCGAACGCCGTCTCGACGTAACCCATGGCCACCGGCGCATTGGCGCTCGGGCCGAAACCACCGCTCGTCACCCGTCCGATGATGCGGCCCGTTTTGTCTGCAATGGCCGCGCCTTCCCGCGCAGGCGCTCTGCCCTCGGGACGAATGCCGATGCGCTTCTCGCGCGGACCGTCTGAAAGCAATTTCAGAATTTTCTCGGCTGCGGGAAAGTCCCGGTCGGCTTTCCGTCGTTTGCCGATGGACCAGACGAGATTCGCGCTGACAGGATCGATGTCTTCGTTCAGGTCATGCCCGTAGAGGCAGAGGCCCGCTTCCAGCCGCAGTGAATCACGGGCCCCCAGCCCGATCGGCAGCGCTTCGGGCTCGTTCAGCAACGTACGGGCGACACGCTCCGCATCGCCGGCAGCGATGGAGATTTCAAACCCGTCCTCACCTGTATAGCCGGAGCGGCTGACGATCGCGGGCGCTCCGGCGACATCCATCCGCGCGACCTTCATGAAGGTCATGTCCTTCGCGGCGGGTGCGTGGCGCGAAAGCACCTTCTCCGAAGCAGGCCCTTGCAGCGCAAGCAGCGCGCGGTCTGCATGGGGCGTGAGGGTTGCCCGGGCCTTCAGCTGCCCGGCGATATAGGCAAAATCGCCTTCCTTGGTCGCGCCATTCACCACCAGGTGCAGCGACGATTCTCCGTCAAGCCGCGCCACCATGAAATCGTCCTTGATGCCACCTTCCGGATTCAGGAGAAGTGCGTAGCGCTGTTGGCCGTCCTTCACCCCCCTCACGTCAGCAGGCGTCAGCGATTCCAGCGCCGCTGCGGGGTCATGGCCGGAAAGCGCCGCCTGCCCCATATGCGAGACGTCGAACAGCCCGGCCTGCGCGCGCGCGTGCAGATGTTCTTTCAAGATGCCGGGCTGGTAGTGAACCGGCAGTTCATAGCCTGCGAAGGGCACCATTTTGCCGCCCAACTGGATATGAAGCGCATAGAGCGGCGTTCGGCGGAGATTCTGGTTGGTCGAGTCTGACATGGCGGCCCGGCAAGAGGTTGGAACGGCGCGCCCGGCGGACCGGAACCCGCGCCCCTCTGTCATCGGACCTGAGAGATTTCGCCGGCGTTGGGCCTACCCTTACACCCGGCTTACCCCTTCGGTGAGGATGGCGTCGTCACCATCCCGCTTTCCAGAGTTTTATCTCCCCACGCGGTCCTTTTGCCTGAGAGTTTCCGGGGCGGTTGCTCCTTCGGCGCTCGTCTTTCGACGAATCTCTCCCGCGGGGGATCTCGCCGCCAGCGGCGCGCCTCTCGGCGGACCGTGACGTTGCGGCACATCATAGGTGGGAACGCCATTGAGTCAACGCAACTGCCTCTCTCGGCGGTTCGCCGTTTGCGCGAGCCGTGCCGAACAAGCCTGTTGGCCGCGCCGACCTACCACCGCAGCCGCCCGAGCAGCACATGGCCGAGCATGCCAACGCCGAAGACAATGACGATGATCCCCGTCACATGGGTGATGATTCGCATCACGCGCGCATCGATGCGGGCGTGCAAAAAGCCGACCACGGTGGTGAGCGTCAGCCACCACAGGGCCGAGCCGCACAACACGCCGCTGACGACAAATCCCGCCTGTGCAAGGCTCGCTCTCGCTCCCGCGACGATTCCTCCGAATCCGGTGAAGAGGGCCGCGAACGCGAAAAGCGTCGCCGGATTGGTGATCGAGATGGCAAAGGTCGAAGCAAAAGCGCGCAGGAGGGAGGAATTCCGCGGTGCATGATCGGCGGGATAGCCGATTTCTTTTCCGCGCAACGGATCGGCGAGATAGGTGTGGACGCCGAACCCCAGAAGCAGCGCGCCGCCTGCCAACTGCAGTGCCTGGGAATAGCCTTCGATCCACTGGCTGATTGCGGTCAGCCCGAAACCGACGATCGCCGCATACACGCCGTCGCCCACGGCGCCGCCAAGCCCGGACAGAAAGCCGTTCAAGGATCCGAACGCGAGTGTGCGGCGGATGCAGATCAGATTCACCGGCCCGATGGGTGCCGCGACGATGAAACCGATAACGAGACCGGTGACGATGAGAACCAGAAAGTTCATGCGCGGTGGGCAGCCAGCGGCAGGTTTTTCATTGCGCAACCTTGACCACAAGCCGGCCGCGTACCGTGCCCTCAAGAACATCTTCCGCGACTCGGGGGACTTCGTGCAGTTCGATCGTGCGCGTCATGGCGGCGAGCTTTTCCCGATCGAGATCGCGCGCAAGGCGGTCCCATGCCTGCCGCCTTCGCGGCATTTTCATGTTAACAGATTCGATACCGAGCAGCGAAACGCCCCGTAAAATGAAAGGCGCCACGCTGGTGGGCAAATCCATCCCTCCCGCAAGACCGCACGCCGCTACAGCTCCGCCATAACTCGTGGCGGCGATGACGTTGGCCAGTGTCTTCGAACCCACACTGTCGATGGCGGCCGCCCAGCGTTCCTTGGCGAGCATGCGCGGCTCCCCGCCATGTTCGCTGCGCGAGATGATTTCCTGCGCGCCCAGATTTTTTAGATATGCCGCTTCCGCAACGCGGCCGGTAGAAGCGATCACGCGCCAGCCGAGCTTCGACAGCAGCGCGACCGCAACCGAACCGACACCACCGGCCGCGCCCGTCACCACAACGGGCCCACTTTCCGGTTTCACACCTGTATCCTCAAGTGCAAGAACGGCAAGCATCGCCGTGTAGCCCGCCGTGCCGATTGCCATTGCCTCGGCGAAGGAAAAAGCTCCCGGAATCGGCAACAGCCATTCGCTTTTCACGCGCGCCCGTTGCGCGTAGCCGCCATAGTGCGTTTCGCCCAGTCCGAAGCCGTTGATCAGCACCCGGTCGCCGGGACGGAATGCAGAATCTTCCGACGTTGCGACCGTACCCGCGAGATCGATTCCGGGGATCATCGGAAATCGGCGCACGACTGGCGCGCGTCCGGTCAGCGCGAGAGCGTCCTTGTAGTTCATCGTCGAATACGAAACGGCGATCATGACGTTGCCGTCCATGAGATCGCCGGTCGAAAGTTCGGCGTCGTGGACCTTCTGGCCTTCGCCGTCTTTCGAAATCAGGAGAGCCCTGAAGCGGTCTGTCATTGGCACTTCCGGAATGTGACTGCTGCCAGAACGGCAGGCGTGTCGCGCGCGAAACACTAAGGCACAAAAATAACGCCCGCCGTCAAGAAGCGGCCCTTTTACAGGGGTTCCTCTCCCGGCGGACTGGACAGGGAGGGAACCGTTACCCAAACTTTTTCCTTACGAATCTGTGCCTTCATTGGCAGCGAGAAAGGCCAAGGAAACGAAAGACGCAAAGGCGATTCACAAATGCACAAGTTCGAGTTGACGCTGCAGGGCTATCGGCTGACGACCGCCGAAATTCTTTATCACATGCCGGATCATCCGACCGTGCTCCAAAGCTACATCTGGCAGGAGCTGGATATCGCGCCGAAATTTCCCATCCTCACTCGCTTTCTCTGCTTCTGGCGCGGCAATCTCGAAGGCAAGCTGCATTCGGTCCGCGTTGCTGCGCGCGGCCTCATCTCGCCCACGGAACTGAAGCACGCCGGCTCCGAATTTACTCTGCACTAGGCACACGCGTTACCAACCAAAGGATTTGCACGCGGAGGCGCGGAGGAAAAAAGATCACAATGGGGCAGTGAGACAGTGAGAACTATTGCGCACGACTCTTTCCTCACCGTCTCATCGTGAACCATTTTTTCGCGCCTCCGCGCCTCCGCGTGGAATAGTTTTTTGTCTAGGTAACAGGCGCGAGTGTTTCGAGAAATCGTACCGGAGCGCCCCTACCGGGCAATACAACTGCACCGTCGCGCATGACGATCTGTCCACGGATGATCGTGGCAACGGGCCACCCCGTCGTTTCCATGCCGTCGAAGGGCGTCCAGCCGCTCTTTGACGCAATCCAGCTATTCTCGATGTGCCGCTTCGCCTGAAGATCGACGACGGTGAAGTCCGCGTCATAACCCTCGACAATCCGGCCCTTGGCCGCGATGCCATAAATTCGTGCTGCTCCTTCGCTCGTGAGATCGACAAAGCGCGATAACGACAAGCGCCCGGCATTCACATGGTCGAGAAGAATCGTCACCAGCGTCTGCACTCCCGGCATTCCCGACGGGGTTTCGGGATAGGTCTTGTCTTTCTCGGCGCGCGTATGGGGCGCGTGGTCGGAGCCGATGACGTCGATCAACCCTTCGCGCACCGCCCGCCACAAGGCGTCGCGGTGCGTGGCGTCGCGGATCGGCGGATTCATCTGCGCGTAAGTGCCCAGACGTTCATAGCATTCCGGCGCTGCGAGCGTCAGATGCTGGGGAGTGGTCTCGGCCGTGGCGATGTCGCGCGCGCCGGCGAGAAGAGGCAATTCCTCGGCCGTCGTGACATGCAGCACGTGCAGCCGTCTCCCTGCGCGCCGCGCCAGCGCCAGGACGCGCTCGGTTGAGCGCCGCGCCGTTTCCACGTCGCGCCACACCGGATGCGTCTGCGGCTTGCCTGATTCCGCCAGCGTCTTTCGTTCCCTGAGCCGCGCTTCGTCTTCGGAATGCACCGCCATCCGCCGGTGCCCTCCCCGCAGCGCCCCCAGGATCGCCTCGTCCTCATCAAGCAGAAGCGTGCCCGTGGACGAGCCCAGGAACGCCTTGACCCCCGCGACTCCCGGCGCGCGTTCGAGTTCGCCCAGCGCGCCGATATTCTGCGGGGTTGCGCCGACGAAGAATGCATAGTCGCAATGCATCCGGCCGCGCGCGCGGGCCAGCTTGTCGTTCAGCGCAAGCCTGGTAGTAGTGGGTGGATGCGTGTTGGGCATCTCGAACACCGCCGTCACCCCACCGAGCACCGCTCCCCGGCTTCCGCTCTCCAGATCCTCCTTGTGCTCGTTTCCGGGCTCGCGGAAATGCACCTGCGTGTCGATGACCCCCGGCAGGACGTGGAGCCCTCTCGCACCGTAGGTTTCGGCGGCCGGCGCGCCCGAAAGGCTGCCAATCGCCGCAATCTTGCCGCCACGAATTCCGACATCGGCGCCCCCGGTCCCCATGGGGCTGACGACCGTTCCGCCGGAGATGAGGAGATCGAACATTTGGGCCGCCGCCGGATGTCGTGTTATTTCCGCTTCCACCTGCCACCTTAGCCCAGCTCCCGCGATGATTCTCAACTGCATGCTCGGTACCGGCTATGGCGGTCTCGAGAAGTTGTTCCTGGACGAGATCGAAATGCTTCCGCTGGCTGGCCTGGCGGCGCGAGGGCTGGTCCGCCGCAAAAGTCCGCTCGCGCGTTACGCGCGCGACCGTGGCCTGGCATTCGACGAGATGATGGCGTTGAGCGATTGGGATCCGCTCAGCATCGCGGGCGCGCGCAGAATTGTGCACCAGCGGGCGCCGCAGCTCGTGATGTGCGTCGGCCGCAAGGCGCATCGCCTCCTCGGACGCTCGATTGGAGCGCGCATTCCCATCGTCACCATGGTGCAGAAGCGCCGCTTCGATCACGATTTTCCCTATGCGGGCGTGCTGGTCGCTGCGGAACATCGCCGACGCACCCTCATCGAAGACGGTGTTCCCGCGCAGGACATCATCGTCATCCCGAATGCCGTGCGACTTCCGCAGCATCCCAAGGAAGATTATCGCGGCCACTCTCCGGCAAAAATCGTGGCGCTCGGGCGACTGCACGAGAAAAAAGGTTTCGGCGTTCTCATCGACGCGATGAGACTTCTTGCTGCCCGCTCGGTCGATTGCGCCTGCGTGATTGCGGGTGACGGGCCGGAACGCGGAAAACTGCAAAGCCAGATCGATCGCGAGCGTCTCGCGTCCCGGATATTTCTTTCCGGCTGGACAGACAATGTCGCCGACTTCCTCGCGGGCGGCGACATATTCGTGCTGCCGTCATTCCAGGAGGATTTGCCGCTTGCCGTTCTGGATGCGATGGCAAGCGGAATACCGATCGTGGCGAGCGACATCGACGGGCCGAACGAACTCCTGATGGATGGCGAGACCGCCCTGTTCGTCCCGTCCCATGATCCGGTGGCGCTTGCCGATGCACTGGCACGGATCGTCGCAGATACGGCGTTGCGCGAAAAGCTGGGACGTGGGGCGCGCGCCGCGGCCGAGCGGAGCTACAGCTTTGAAGCCATTGGACGCCGCCTCGCATTGGCCCTGCAGAATGTGCTCGAGGGCCGGCCGATTTCGAGCGGCGCGTGAGCGGCCAACCCCGCGTGAGTCCAAAGCAGCTGCATCTTCTCCTCGCCCCCAAGGAGCGCTTCGAAGCGGGCGGCGCGGGCGCCTTCGCCCTGAACGTTCTGGAGACGTCGCTTGCCAGCCGCTGGCAGGCGGGCATCACGGTCTTCGGATCGCCCGTGATCCTGCCCTTTCCGGGAATCCGTTTTCATCCCGTTGAAGTTTCGAGATGGTCCCTGCGCGGCCGCAACGTCGCGATGGCGGGGCGCTATATCGACATGGTGAAAGGAAATCCGCCCGACCTGGTCGAAATCTACAACCGCCCCGTCATGGTCGAACCACTCGCGCGGCAGCTGACGCACATTCCCATCGCTCTGCATTTCGGCAACGACCCGCGCAGGATGGACGGATCGCGTTCGATCCGTGAGCGGTGTTCGCTGCTTGGCCGGTGTACCGCAATCGTCTGCGTGAGCGATTTTATCCGGCGCTGCTTCCTCGACGGAATCGACGACCCTCGGGGCGAGAGGGCACGCGTAATCCATACCGGCGTCGAATGGTCTTCGGAGTTTCCGGCTGAAAAAGAGCGGAAGATCCTCTATGTGGGCAGGGTCGTTCCCGAAAAAGGCGTGCTTGAGTTCGTCCAGGCGCTTGTGCGCGTGTTATCCGCGCATCCGCAATGGCGCGCGGAGATTCTCGGCGCACACTGGTTCGGGACTGCCGGAGCGGCGAGCGAATACGAACAGAAGGTGTCGCGCGCGGCGGCAGCGTGCGATCGCATCCTGCTCACAGGTTTCAGGCCGCACGATCAGGTGCTCGCGTCGCTGCGCGGCGCGAGCATCGCTGTCGTCCCCTCGCTCTGGGACGACCCCTTCCCCCGCACCGCTCTCGAAGCTCTCGCACAGGGCTGCGCCCTCATTTGCAGCCGCAATGGCGGCATCGCCGAGATTGGCGTCGAACGGGCGGTCTTTCTTGATACGATATCTCCGGATGCGATCGCTGGCGCGCTCGAACGCCTGATTTCGAACGACACGGAACGCCTTGCGCTGCAGCGCCGTGGGTGGGAGTCCTCGCCCTTCGACATCGTCCGCACGACGCGCCAGCTCGACGATCTGCGGGGCGCCATCATGCAGGCTTCGCCCGGCCGATAGTGGCTTGGCAACCGCATGGCGACCGACTACCTCAAGAGCCATGAGCTCCCCCTCCGTTCTGACGGATCGCGCGATCATTGCCGTCTCGGGCGCGGATTCGCAAAATTTCCTGCAGGGGTTGATCACCAATGACGTCGGCAGGCTCGCGTCTGGCTCCGCGCTTTATGCCGCGCTCCTCACGCCCCAAGGCAAAATCCTTTTCGATTTTCTCCTCTATTCGGATAAGGGCGGAATGCTGCTCGACTGTGCGGCTGAAGCTGCGGAGACGCTGCAGAAGCGTCTCTCGCTCTATCGGCTGCGGGCGAAGGTCGACATCGTACGCCGCGACGATCTTGCGGTGCTGGCGCGATGGGATGGGGAAAACGGCTCCACAGGCTGGTGGCGAGATCCGCGGCTTCCCGCGCTCGGCTGGCGCACAATCGTGGAGGGAACGGATGCCGCCGTCGCGGCATCGCCAGCATCGGCCTATCTCGATCATCGTCTCGCCCTCGGCGTGCCTGAGGGGCCGGATTTCGGACAGGACAGGATGTTCGCGCTCGACGCCGACCTCGAAGAGCTGAACGGAGTGTCCTTCGACAAGGGCTGCTATGTGGGACAGGAATTGACGGCGCGGATGAAGCATCGCGGGACTGCGCGCAAGAAGTTGCTGCCGGTCGAATCCAGCGCTCCTTCTCTGCCCGAAGCAGGAACGCCTATCACGGCCGCCGGCAGCGAGATCGGCGCGATAACATCGGTCTATGACGGAAGGGGATTCGCGCTTGTCCGCACCGATCGTCTGGAAGGTGCTGGAAGCGCTACGCTGGACGCAGGGGGCGTTCCCGTCCGCGTCCTGAAACCTCAATGGCTTTTTTCTTGACGCGACGGGCGAAACGGTAAGAGTGCGCCTTCTTTCAAGGAGACTGCACGCATGCTTCATCATGTTTCCGTCGGTGTGCGCGACGTCGCGAGCGCGGCGGAGTTTTATGACGCCGTTCTCGGCGCGCTTGGTTACAAGCGCACCGCGCAATACCTGCCCTACGCGATCGCCTATGGCGAAGGTATCTCGGAATTCTGGATCCAGCTTCCGCACGACCGTGACGCGCCAAGTCCGGGCAACGGTGCGCATGTCGGATTTTCGGCGCGCAGCCGGGACGCCGTGCACCGGTTCCACAAGGCCGCTCTCGCCGGTGGTGGAACCGACGACGGGGCACCCGGCCCGCGTCCCGACTACGGTCCCGACTATTACGGCGCCTTTGTGCGCGATCCGTTCGGCAACAAGGTCGAGGCGACGCTACATGTCGTAGCGAAAAAGAAGGCGGCGCCACGTACGAAAGCCCGTGCCAAACCGGCTGCGCGCCGCAGCGTGAAAGCCAAGGCCAAAACGAAATCCAGGCGATCCCCGGCGAAATCTGTAAAGCGCAAAGCCAAACGCCGGTGAACGCCGGCGTGGTCCGCTGCCCCTGGCCGGGCGAGGATCCGCTCTACGTCGCCTATCACGACGAGGAATGGGGAGTTCCGGAATTCGACGACCGCGCGCTCTATGAGAAGCTAGTCCTCGACGGATTCCAGGCTGGATTGTCGTGGATCACTATCCTGCGCAAGCGCGAGAATTTCCGTCGCGCCTTCGCCGGTTTCGAACCACAAAAGATTGCGCGCTTCGGCGAAAGGCAGGTCGGCCGCCTGCTTCAGGACGAGGGCATCATCCGCAGCCGCGCCAAAATCGAGGCGGCGATCAAAGGCGCGCGCCTCTGGCTGGAGATCATGGAGAAGGACAAGGGCGGCTTCACGCATTTCATCTGGAAACATGTAGACGGCCGGCCGCGGATCAACCGCTACAGAACAACCGGCCAGGTTCCCGCGAAGACGAAAATGAGCGAGGCGCTATCGAAGGATCTGAAGGACCACGGATTCAATTTTTGCGGACCGGTGATCGTTTATGCGTTCGCGCAGGCAGTTGGCATGGTCAATGATCACATCGTCGCCTGTCACCGCTACGAACCCTGCGCGAAACTGGCTGCAATAGCGGAGCGCAGATAGGCGTCATCCCCGTCCGCGATAAGGTGCGACGCCGGGATCGGGCAGCCAGACGCCACGCGGAAGTTTTCCCGTCTGCCAGAACACATCGATGGGAATGCCGCCGCGCGGATACCAGTATCCCGCGATGCGTAGGTACTTCGGATGGATCGCCGCAACGATGCGCTTGCCGATGAAGAGCGTGCAGTCCTCATGGAACGCAACGTGATTGCGAAAGCTCGCCAGCAACAGCTTGAGCGACTTGGACTCGACGAGCTGCCGCGCGGGGCTGTAATCGATAACGAAATGCGCGAAATCCGGTTGACCAGTGATCGGGCAAAGGGTGGTGAATTCCGGGGCCGCGAAGCGGACAACATAATCCTGATCCGGATGCGGGTTCGCGACCATTTCCAGATGGGCCGACTGCGGCGAATGCGGAACCGGTACCCGCTTGCCGAGCTGCGTGAACTTCGTCTGCCGCGCCATCGGTTACGGCTCTTCATAGAGGCAGGACTGGCCGCAGGAAGGCCGGCGGATTCGAACGCGAGCAACTTCGGGCAGCTTCTCTTTCGCTCGTCCGAATATGAAGCGCGCCAGATTCTCGAGCGTGGGCGCGCCAAGTCCTGGCACGTCGTTCAGCATGCGATGATCGAGCTCCTCCGCGATCGCCGCGAGCACCGATTTGACCTCGCCGAACTCCCGCAACATTCCGGTCGCCGGCGCAGGCTCGCCGCGAAGCGTCACGTCGACACAGAAAGAATGACCATGGACGCGACGGTTCTCCGGCGCGCCGGCACCAAGAGAATGCGCCGCATCGAAAACGATCTCCTGCGTAATCTCGATCATGGCGGGCGCGTTTGGCAGGCTGCGCCGCGCCCGTCAAGCATCGACGGCTATTTCTGAGCCTGTGCGTCGCGCCATTTCTTGACCGCGGCAAGCGTCAGCTCGACATGCTTGTCGGGATTGAGGTCGGTATAGGTCATCAGGATTGTGTGATCGGGCGCGATCACGTAGGAGGTGCGGTTTGCGTATTCCGGTTTCTGCGCCAGAACCGCGTCATAGGATTTGATCACCGTCTCGTCCGGATCGGCCGCAACCGGAAATTTGCTCCGGCACTCGCTGACGGAGAATTTGTCGAGCGTCCCGATCGAATCGTGCGAAACGCCGATCACGGTTGCGCCGAGAGCCGCAAATTGCGACGTGGCCTCGGCGAATTCGTGCGCCTCGATCGTGCAGCCCTTCGTGAAGGCCGCCGGATAGAAATAAAGGACCACCGGGCCTTTCTTGAGCGCGTCGGCGAGGGAGAAGTTGAACTCCTTCCCTCCCAACGAAGCCTGCGCCGAGAAATCCGGCGCCGCAGCGCCGACGGCAAGCGCAGCCAAAGCCGGCGCCGCGAAAGTGGCCGCCATCAAAGACGTGCAAACCATCAACCTTCTCATAAGACTTCGTCCTCATCGGTTAGGCGCCGAGGATACAGCAATTCGTGGAGGCCTGCGCCAGCCCACCAATTGCCGCGATTCTGATTGGGGTTTTCCTTTAGCCCTCAAATTCTGAGACTGCTCACGCCAGATTGTTGCGCCGGTTCCGGCCCCATGCTAACTGCACCGCGCGCGGGCGTCGGGGAGATTCCCTGCGTGAGTAATTCCCTTGCGGATTCAAACAATTACCGGCGGGGCCGCCTGTCGAGGGCGGCGCCGAGAAACACGACATGGCTGGCAAAGACGCGCAAAATACAGGACTGGCGGGCCGGTACGCGACGGCGCTGTTCGAACTGGCGATGGAAGAACGCAGCCTCGAAAGCGTGGCGCGCGACCTTTTGCAGCTCAAGGCGCTCCTGGCGGAGAGTCCAGATCTCATGAGGCTGGTCAGGGCGCCGGTCTTCTCCGCTCACCAGCAAAGGCAGGGCATGGAAGCGGTTTTGCGGCGCATCGATGTGGCCCCGCTCACATTACGGTTCGTGCTGACCTTGGCGAAAAAGCGCCGGCTCTTCGCTCTGACCGACATCATTCGCGCCTTTGACGTACTGCTCGCCCGTCAGAAACGTGAAATCGATGCCGAAGTCACCTCGGCGAGGCCCTTGAGCGATGGCGAGATCGCGGAACTCAAGCGCACGCTCAAGGCAAAACTTGGCCGCGACGCGCGGCTTATCGCCAGGGTCGAACCGGAACTTCTGGGCGGTCTTGTTGTGAAGATCGGCTCGCGCATGATCGATTCATCCCTGCGCACCAAGCTCGAAGGCTTGCGCGCGGTCATGAGAGGACATTGAGATGAAGATTCAGCCTTCCGAAATCTCGGCGATCCTCAAGCGCGAAATCGAGAATTTCGGCGCCGAAGCGCAAGTCAGCGAAGTCGGTCAGGTGCTGAGCGTCGGTGACGGCATCGCGCGCGTGTACGGCCTCGACAATGTGCAGGCTGGCGAACTCGTCGAGTTCCCGGGCGGCATCAAGGGCATGGCGCTCAATCTCGAGACCGACAATGTTGGCGTCGTGATTTTCGGCAGCGACGCCGGGAAGAAGGAAGGCGACACCGTCAAGCGCACGGGTGCCATCGTCGACGTGCCGGTGGGCAAGGGGCTTCTTGGCCGCGTCGTCGATGCTCTCGGCAATCCGATCGACGGCAAAGGCGACATCCAGAACGTCGCCGAGCGCCGGCGCGTGGACGTCAAGGCTCCTGGCATCATCCCCCGCCGCTCCGTGAGCGAACCGGTGCAGACCGGAGTGAAGGCGATCGACAGCCTCATTCCGATCGGCCGCGGCCAGCGCG
>PKWC01000223.1 GCA_003131925.1 Alphaproteobacteria bacterium
GCGTTTTCTTCACGCGAACCGGTACCAGGCTTTCGCTCGAAAACGCCTTATTCGGCGGCCTCGATCGCCTCCATGTCGTCGTCGGAAAGGCCGAAATGGTGGCCGATCTCGTGCACCAGCACGTGGCGCACGATGGCGCCGAGCGTCTCTTCGCCTTCCGCCCAGCAATCGAGAATGGGCCGCCGATAGAGGATCACCATTGTCGGCTCGGGCGATCCTCGATTGGCGGTGCGGTCGGCGAGGTCCGGCCCCTGGAACAGGCCCAGGATCTCGAACTCGCTTTCGAGCCCGAGATCGCGCAGCACCTCTTCGTCGGGGAAATCCTGCACCGTGAAGACGATGCCGCCCACCGGCGCGCGGAACTCCGCGGGCAGTTCCGCGAAGCTCGATCGGGCGAGGCGCTCGAAATCGTCGAGCGACGGCGCCTCCCAATTCGTCCAGTCCATGACTCCTGATCCCATGGCGACGCGCAGCACGCAATCCTGTAGCATCGCGGCGCAATCCCGGAGTTGAAGCCATGCCAAAACTCAGTGAAGCCGCGCGCAAGAAGGCGCTCAAACAGCTTCCCCTGTGGCGCGAAGTTCCGGGCCGCGATGTCATCGCGCGCAAAATCGAGTTCCGCGATTTCAACGAGGCCTTCGGCTTCATGTCGCGCGTCGCGCTCCTCGCCGAGCGCATGGACCACCACCCCGAATGGATGAACGTCTACAAGACCGTCGACGTTCGCCTGACCACCCACGACGCCGGCGGCCTGACCGAGAACGACATCAAGATGGCAAAAGCGATCGACGGATACGCGAAATACCCCTCACCCTGAGCCTGTCGAAGGGTCATGCTTCGACAAGCTCAGCATGAGGTTTGAATGAATTCCCTGCTCGATTCCCCTCACTGAGGAGCGTGATTCGCGCCGGTGTGCCCTTCGCGCAACTGCCTTGAAAACCTTCCCTGCTTTTTCCCCTCACTGAGGAGATTGCGCTCGTTTGCGGTCGGTCGTTCGCGCCGGGTTTGAGATAAAACCGGTATTATGGCGCAAACGCCCCAAGCCTTTTCCTAGCTGATTCCTAGGTTTAGGCGATGGGACGATCCCCTCAGAGAGAGCGCGGACTCCTATGGGGTCTCGGGACGGCCGTCTTGGCCGGGACCGGGACTCATGGGAGGAGTCTGACATGGGGATGTTGGATTACATCTACGCTGGGTCTGGATTGGTTGCCACCCTCGCTGGCCTCATCGGAGGCTTGGTCGTGACCATCCACCCCGACATTCACGATTTGCGTCTCGCGCGGGGCCTTCTTTCCGTGGCGGGAATGGCTGGCGCGGTGTTTGCGGTAACCTTTGGCGCAACGTCGCCCACAGAACCCATGATTCGCAATGTTGCCGTAGCGATTTCAGGTGCCGTCCTTGGAGGTTACTTTTACGTGATGCTGGCGTGGATCAATGCTAAGATTCGTGGGTCAAATGATGGCCAAGGTTGAGGCATGGCGCGCATTATTTCCTGGGGTCGGTTAGCTCCCGGCATTGTAATTTCGGCTGTGATCGGGGCCGTTATAATCACTGGAACCGCTGATCTCTTGAGACCCGTCGTGGGGGCGGCTTCCGCGCAAACGGCACCGCAGCCGAAACAGGCTCAGACTGACACAGGCACGGCGCAATCCATCAACGGCCCCGCCATTGGCGTACAGAAGAACAGTGGCGCGACGTACAATGGACCCGTGACAGTCAATCCACCTGCGAAGGCGCAGACTCCCAAGAAACACTCTGACTCGTCTTCGATTAATGGAAATTGCAATAACACTGGCCCGAACGGGTCGGTCACATGCAACTTTTACAATCAGGTTCCACAGGTACAAATCCACCAACTTGGGCAACTGCCAGCCACGGGAAATCCCGACGGAACGTTTACTTCGACCGTACTTGTGTTTGTGGAACCGCAAACACCGCTGGTCGCCACTGCATGCGGTTCGGATGTTGTGTCAGTTAACATGACAATCTGGACCGGCGCGATGACCGCCTCTACCATCAAACCTCTCTCCGATGGATGCACATCCGCATACAATCCAGGCGTATACGGACAGTGGGCTATCAAGGTCGTTCTGAAGCAGAAGGACTCCCCGTTCAATCTATCGTTCCAGAAGCCGTTCTAAAGCTCGTCCAGTCGCATTCCGTCTCGTTCCAGTGCGGCCAAGCTGCCAACAAGGAACGTGGCTGGGAAAGTCCCGCGCGCCAGTTTCGACTTGATCGAATCGACCGTCTCGCCTTTGATTCCATGCTTGCCGAGCCTCTCGGCATGATCGGCGTAAGTCAGTCCATTCCGCTTCAGTTCCGCCTTCAGGAACCGAGAAATCCGGTTAGCAATCTCGTCTTCGTTCTTGGCAAAGGCCGCCATGCGTTCCTCGCAGGTCAGATATGACACCTAGGGAGTATATCTAGCCGCTTTTAGTGTTGCAAGTACCCGGTAGGTGGCATATCTAACACCTACAGGCTGGATGCAACACGAAATGTCGCAACACTTCCTCCTTTCCTCCAAGGCCAAGACGCTCCGTCTCGCGGACGTTCTGCGCCTGTCGGATGCAGAGGCGGAAATGGCCTTTCGCAAAATCCGCTGGCACCAAACGGCTGGCGAGTCAGTCTGCCCGCATTGCGGCGGACTGGACGCTTACTTGAACCCGCGCCCCAACAAGACCACGCGCTATCGCTGTAAGGCTTGCCGCAAGGATTTCACGATCACGTCCGGCACGTTGTTCGCCAGTCACAAGCGCCCGCTCCGCGACTATCTCGCGGCCATCGCGATCTTCTGCAATGAGGTCAAAGGCAAGTCAGCGCTGGCGATCTCCCGCGACCTGGGCCTCGCGTACAAGAGCGCGTTCGTCCTGCTTCACAAGCTCCGCGAGGCGATGGCCGAAGAAATGAAGGGCCGTGTTGTCGGCGGAGAAGGCAAGACGGCAGAAATCGATGGCGGGTATTTTGGCGGCTATGTGAAGCCTGCCAACCATCGCGAAAACCGGGTTGATCGCCGCCTCGCACACAATCAATCCGGCAAGCGCCGCGCAGTCGTTATCATCCGCGAGCGCGACGGAAAGTCTCTCCCGGCAGTGTTCCGGTCGGAAGGTGCGGCGCTGTCATGGATCAAGTCCCGGATTGCCAAGGGAACGGTCGTGAACGCCGATGAAGGCAAGTCATGGAACGATCTGCATTCCCGCTACGAGATGAAGCGGATCAACCACGAAGAAGCCTATTCGGCTGACGGCGCATGCACGAACATGGCAGAGGAATTCTTCTCCCGCATGCGCCGCGCGGAAATCGGCCATCATCACCATATCGCTGGCACCTATCTTCTCCGCTACGCGCAAGAGGCGTCATGGCGCGAAGATAACCGCCGCGTTGCCAATGGCGATCAAGCCCGCACGGTTGCGGCGCTGGCGATGGGACGCGGACCTTCGGTGGATTTCGGCGGATATTGGCAGCGGCATATAAAGTCAGCTTTGCCAGCTTGATTGAGCTAGAAAAATAGACCGCGCCATCTGGACCATCGCGGGCGCTTTCTATGCGCCAACCGCCACGCAAGCGCCTCGAATTCACAATAGATGTCGTGGTTCTGAACGCGCGCCCTCAGAGCGAGCACAAACGGGGCGGCTCTGTCCCAAGTTTGAATCACGCTTGTCTTATTCCAGCGTCTATATATTTCCAGATCAAATATGCCTCTCTGAATTCCGATTGCTGCCAGCTCATGTTGATTGAGCGCCGTCAGAATGGCCGCGGACTCATTGGAGTCAATCTTGTCGGCTTCTGCCCATTGCGCTAGGCCGCCAGCTTCTTTGACAAGCCGACGAAACTCTTTACGCGCCAGCAAAAGGGCTCCGTCGCCTTCGGAACTGAACAATACATCCATTGTGGCGCGACGACGCGCGATGATTCTCTGCGTAACAACGCCCCAGATTGCGACAAGCGCCGCAATGCCACCAATGATAAGGGCTCCCGCGCTTTGCATGGGAGCCCTTATAAAAGATGGTTGCTTTACAGCAAGTATCCCGACGGCGGTCAGAATCCGGTCCAGCCCTCGCTATAGGTTCTGTTCATGAGTCCTTCTCCGATGGCTTTGTTGGGTCACTCTTACACTACGCTTCGCGGTCCCCGTCTGTTCCGGTTCGTCAGGTTCAACGGGATGGTGCGCTGCAACATAGATAGTAAGGCTTCCGGGTTAATGCAAGATTTAGGAAGGAAAATCGTTATCTTACAGAGAGTTAATCGGGGAAGCGCGGGCTGAGCTGTGGTACCTGCATTCCATGGAAATCCCCTAGGTTCTGAGCTGGTCGAGATGCTTCCCGCCAGCCGTGGCGTAAGGAGACCTTACAGGATTCTCTGAGCGGCGTGTACAGCTAAATTCCCACTGGGTGGGGAACCAGATAATTCAGTCCAGCGCCGGAGCCACGCATTGACGGGTCAATGGTGGGCCGAGCCTTGGCCCACCGTTCACATTGTAGATAGTGGGCTAAGATGGCGCTGCAACCTCCCATCGCACGTTCCGCGTCTTGCTGCTGAAAGCAAAACCCCACCGCCTTCTGGGTGGCGATGGGGTCTTTGGATGCTCCGTTGGACGCTAAACGGCTCGCTGAATATCCGCCGCAAATCCTAAAACTCCATTAGTTAATGTCCGACAAGACCGCCCATCGGGCGTCCCGCATCTTGCCAGTCTTGGCGAGTTCGCCACGCCGCACGAGTTCACCTAGCCGCGCCACAATGGCCTTTGTGACGGGCAGGTGGGCCGCGTCCGGTAGGCCCTTGGCGGCCATGACGGTCGCGGCAATCTCGCCAGCCGCGAGGGGCTTGCGGGCGTCCCGAAGGGCCTCACGGACGAGGCCGGATAGTTCGTGGCGCCGGAAGTACGGGTCCGACCGGTAGCGGCGCTGTGGCGGGATATGGTCGGGATGGTCGGGTGTCAGGATCGCAATCGCCGCGTCCAGGTTCGCGAGCGCCGCCCGCAAACGCGTGACCTTCTTTTCAGCCTCGCGGGTCTGCTCGGCGACTTCAACGCGCTTGGCGCGGAGGGCGGCTATGGCATGGTCGGTCATGCCGCCAAGGTAGGGCGGAGACCGTCAGATTTCTTGGGGCGTTTGCGCCATAATACCGGATAAAACCCTGATGAATTCCCGGAGACGGGAATTTCCGGCTGTAGCGGTTACTGCCCGGCCGCGCAGCCGTTAATTCCGCCGGCTCGACACCTTTGTAATCTGATACGGTTATATTGTCAACCGAAATCGTACTACCCCATTGGCCCTTCCTCCTGGGCCTTTTTCTTCCTCCCCGGCCGCTCCCACATCACGCCCGGGAAGCCCTTGAGCGGTCGCCGCGCCAGGCCCAGTCGGGAGCTTCGCTCAAGCCCACATGATAGCGCGGCTCGCGGCCTGTCCGCGCCGCAAAAACGGCCCGCGGGATATTGACCATCTTCGGCGCATGCGGCCGCTCATAGAACAGCGGCGTTCCGCAGCGCGCGCAGAAGCTTCGCACCGTGCGCGTCTCGCCATATTCGAATCGCGAGATGCTCGTCTTGCCCTTCAGGATGTGCACGCGGCTCTTCCAGCAGCCGACATAGGTGGCATAGGCGCAGCCCTGCGCGTGCCGGCTGGCAAGCGAGTGGTCGTGCCAGGCCCACACCGCCGGGACATCGATCTCGAATCGCACCACCCCGCACACGCATTGCCCCCTCGCCTGCGTCGTGGATCGCTTAGCCGGTTTCATTTCGCTCTTGCGCAATTCCCTGCTCCGCATCCGGCTTGACGAAAATAAAGCGTGTCATCTCCGCGTGATCCCCGCTTTCGCAGGGAGGGACCCAGCGTCCGCAGCAGTGACAAGATGATGTCAGCACTGCGCAAACCATTCCACGCTGTAGGCACTGGGTCCCCGCTTCCGCGGGGATGACACGCTTTGGGTGCCAAGTTTTGCTTACCTTGGCGCTTACGCACTTCGCCGGGCCATGACAAGATAAGGTGAGGGTGTGAATGGGAACGGGAGGGCAGGGGCGATGTGGTGGAAGATCGGTTCGGTTATAGCGGGGCTCGCGGCCTGGGTGGTGATCGCGACGATTCTCGACCGCTCGCTGCGTCTGGTGTGGCCCGATTACGCGGCCGCGCTTCCCGCGTTCCATTTCACGCTGCCGATGATGCTCGCGCGCCTGACCGAAGGCGCGGTGACCACCATCGCCGCGGGATGGTTCGCACGCTGGATCGCGCGCACGCCCCTATGGCTCGCTTACGTCCAGGGCGCGCTGATCCTGCTCGGCTTCCTGCCCGTGCATTACAAGCTCTGGCACGATTTCCCCGTCTGGTATCACCTCACCTTCCTCGTCCCCCTCATCCCGCTGACCCTGCTCGGCGCGAGTTTGGCGCGGCCCGCACCGACACCGGAACAGTCCTAAAGCTTGTCGTCACAGCCTCGGCGGCTGGTCGAAACTGGTCCAGGTCTGCTCGAGAATCTTTCACGGGCCACCTTTCTGGCGCTGGAAGAGAAAGAGATAGGCGCCTCCTGACGCAATTGGTTTTCCGCCCTTCACCGGTGTGATGGTTTCTTCATAGGTGCCGCTGTCGTAACCCAGCCTGCCGGACCTGCTGGTCCCGAGACTGTGGAGAACGATGTGCGGGTTATAATTCTCGAGAAGGCCTGCGAAGTTCTTGCGGATCGCCGCCACTCCCACCCATCGTGGCCCGATCGTCGGCAGGAACGCCGGCTCCGGCGCGTAGAGCGCCATGACCGCATCGAGCTTCTTGGCGCTCCACTCTGCCGCCCATGTCTCTGAAAGGGAGTCTGCGGTGCAGACCGGGCTGGTCGTCGACGACAACACCCAAGCCAAGGCAGCGAGTACAGATAAAGTCAGCTTCATTGGCTCTCCCTTGTTCCGCCGAGCGTACATCAAACGCGTCCGGTGTGCCTCGACGCGCGAAAGCTGCTGCGTGGTCTTGCGGCCTGAAGGGGCTTAGCTCGGACCGGGGACACCTCCCCCACGTTGGGGGAGGAAAACGGAGAGCGCGAGCCGGCTGGACCGGATTGCGCGCCGCTTGTTACCGCTCGGGTCGGGGTCTCGGCGTTACGTCGGGGAGCGCCTGGGCGCCAGCGAGCCCGACTGCGACGCGCAACCCGCAGGAATTGACGGGTGATTCCTCCACGACCGGAACGCCCTTGACGAACGCAACCAGGGTGGGTTTGTCCGAAGCCAGGGCCGCGCCGAAGGCGAGGCTCGCCTCGCGGCAGTAATCGTAATTGCTGCGGATGCTGCGCATCGAGGAATGGTTGGCCAGCCGGGTCTTGAAGGCGTGATATTGCGCTTCCCCGCGTCGTGCGCCGTAAAGCCGCTGGAACATGCGCTCGAGCGTGGCGTCGGACGAACGCAATTCGGGCCCGAAACTGATCTGGAACGCGTTGAAGCGCGAAATCTCGCTGCAGGTCAGCGCCGCGACCATCAGTTCCTGCTGAATCGCTGCCGCCTGAATGGCCGTCACTTCTTCGTCCCGCGCGCAGCGCTTCGCCGCCGACGCGTCGCCCGCGAACGCCAACACCGCAAGCGAAAGCAGTCCCGCCGCCGTTTTCCGTCCCATGCCCGTCACCACGTTGTTCGGTTGATGACAGAAGCTTAGCATCGGTTTTGGCGCGAGGCGATTCCCGCGTCGATACAGGTTTAAGATTTTCTCACCGGTCTCGAACAAACGGTCTCGAACATACAAATGCAAAAAGCGCCGCCGCATGCCGTGGACCTGTCCGGCGAGGCCGTTCACTGGGATTTTCGCGAGGCGATGTCCTATGGGGATTATCTGCGCCTCGGCGATCTGCTGGCCTGCCAGCGCCCCTTGACGGCCGAGCACGACGAAACCCTTTTCATCATCATTCACCAGGCGTCCGAATTGTGGATCAAGCTTTGCCTGCACGAAATCTCGGGCGCGATCCGCCAGATCCGGGCCGGCGAACTGGGTCCGGCCTTCAAGATGATGGCGCGGGTGGCCAGGGTGCAGGCCAACCTCATCCAGTCATGGGAGATCCTTTCGACCATGACGCCCTTCGACTATTCGAGCTTTCGCTCGGCGCTCGGCAAATCGTCGGGCTTCCAGTCCTACCAGTACCGCATGCTCGAGTTCCGGCTCGGCAACAAGAATCGCCAGATGGCGCGCGTCTTCGAGGCGCATCCGCAGATTGCGGCGGCAGTTTCGGCGGCGCTGTCGGAGCCCAGCATCTATGACGAGTCGCTGGCGCTTCTGGCGCGGCGCGGCGTGGCCATTCCCGAAGACAAGCTCGTGCGCGATTTCGCGGAACCTTACATCGCCGACCCGCGCGTTACCGACGCGTGGCGGCTCGTCTATCGGGACGCCGGGAAACATTGGGATCTTTACGAGCTCGCCGAAAAGCTGGTCGACGTCGAATACCGCTTCCATCTCTGGCGCTACACCCACATGAAAACGGTCGAGCGAATCGTCGGCGCCAAGCCAGGAACCGGTGGCACCTCCGGCGTAGCGTACCTGAGAAAGGCGCTCGACCTGCGCTTCTATCCGGAATTGTGGGACGTACGGACAGAAATTTGAAGCCGCGCGCGATCATATGACCGGACTGATCAACGCAACCGTTCACTTCATTGCCCTTCACGCGGCCTGGACGTTCCCGGTCATGTTCGTCACCGCTTTTGGGGAGTCGTTCGTATTTCTCAGTCTGCTCTTTCCCGGCACGACGATCATGCTCGCAGCCGGATTGCTGGTGCCCGAGGGAACGATCCCGCTCCTGCCGCTGCTCTCCGGCGGAATATTGGGCGCGGTGATGGGAGATGGCGTGTCCTGGTGGCTCGGCAAGCGCTACGGCTATTTTCTCACCGCACGCTGGCCCTTCACGCGGCATCCCGAGCTGCTCGCGAGGGGTGAAGCGCTCTTTCGCCGCTTCGGTGTGTTGAGTGTTTTCGTCGGACGTTTTTTTGGCCCCTTCAGAGCCACGATTCCGTTGATCGCCGGTCTGATGAACATGCCGGCCCGTGGATTCTGGCTCGCCAATGTTCTATCGGCGCTGGTGTGGGCGCCCGCTTTGCTTCTGCCGGGAATTTTTGTGGTGTGGACGGCGAGGCTTCTCCATGTTCCAGCGCAGTGGCGGCTCGCCATCTGTGCCGGCGCAATTGCAACCGTGGTCGCCCTGATTTGGGTGGCCAGGAAATTGAAGTGGTTCAAAGCGGGCGGCGGAATTCTGAGCTGAGAACGGTTACGCGCGTGCGGATGGCCGGGACAGTTTACACTCCGGCCGCGCTCTCGCACGGACCGGGTGGCCCGGCCATATGTGGCCGGGCTTGACCAGGCCATGACGAGAGTCGGTATCGATTTGGGGCATACGGGATACTGAAGCATGGAGATGGGCGGCAAGGCGCGCGGATTGAAAGATTGGTCCTGGCGCATCCTGGGCTGCGATCCGGCTTTCGCATTCGCGCTGCTCGCTGCGCAATTGTGGCTGGGGCTGCTGTGGTTCTTCTATCAGGGTCATGGAATCGCGCGCGGAATTATTCTGGGTGGGCTGCTGCTTGGCCTGATTGCGCTGCGGTTCCGCCCGCCTGCCGCCTCCACGATGGAACGGGCAGGCGCAACCACGCTGACCGCCGTTGTGCGAAGTCTGCTGATCGCCGCTGTGCTGCTCGATCTGGGCATTATGGCGGACAGCGGCACGTACAGTCTTCGGACCGGCAAGATTCCCATGGACGAAGGCCAGACGAGTTGGCGCGCCGCGCGGCTCTTGTGGCGCGGCGAGAATCCTTATGGCTCAGGCGTGCTCGTGGATCTGGGAGCCTATCAGAGTCGCGCTCGGCAACGCGAAGCGGCCGGAATGGGGGCCACGCTCTCGGGCGCTAAGCTCAGAGCGGCTTTTGCACGGTACGACGCGACGCTGGACGCCGGCACCCGCCGCGAATTGCTTTCTGCTCCGGCCAAACCAGCCGGAGCGGCGGCGCGCGAGCTGCTGGTCTACGGATACAAATATGGGCCGGTCATCGTTCTGGTCACGGCGCTCGTTGCGCCCTTTGGAGTTCCGGCGACCGTGTTGTTTCTGAACGGGCTCGCCTGCTTCGCACTGTACGGGGTCAATTGGCGCATCCTGTCGCGCATCGCCACGCCCCAACTTTCGCTCGCCGGCGCCGCCATGCTGGCGCTGCTGCTCGACCGCCATATCACCCGCAACTATATCGACCGCTCGGCCACTGATGTCTGGGCGCTTCTGTTCGGATCGCTGGCGGTGCTCGCGTGCATTTCGCGAAAGCCGCTCGCGATGGCGGCTGCGATCGCACTGGCGGTGGCCAGCAAGAGCCTGCCCGGCCTTCTGTTCGCGCCGCTGCTATTGAAGTTTCGCTCGCCCATTCCGGCGCTGCTGTTCGTGGGACTAACCGGAGCCATCTATCTGCCGTGGCTGCTCTGGGACCCACAGGGCATTTGGTACAATGTCTTTCTTTGGCCGTTCCTGATGGCCAGAGACTACACGTCGTGGGAGTTCTTCGCGCCGCCGGCGGCCGCTCTCGCGGTGCAGGGCGTTGGCGCGTGTGCGCTGGCCGTGCTGTGGCTGCGCTATCTGCTCGGCAGGGAGACGCGACTGTTCTGGACTCTCGCAGTCTCCAATCTTGTCGTTTTGCTGGCAGCCGGAGTTCTGCGCAACGGCTATGTGCCATGGGTGTCGCTGTGGGTCGTCGCGGCAATCGTCGAGGCGTTCAGGGATCGCAGCCTGGTTTTCTCCCGCCGCGCCGAGGCGCCCGTTGTCGCATCGGAACGCGAGATGCAGCCCGCGCGCATGGCTGCTGCCCACAATTCGTGATGCGCAGATCGTCTGGAGCCCATTTTGACGGCTTTCTGCGGGAAAACGGCTCGAAGTTTCTCGTCTGCCGCAGCTACACCTATCCCGATCGGTCCCTGTTTCAGATCGTCGAGAGCCTGCGTTACGCCTTCCCGAAGGCCATGGTGCGGCTCAAACGTCGGCATCGGGGCCTGACGGCCCATCAGGATCGGATCGCCGCCCGGGCGTGCATCCGAGCCTATCTGAATTCGCCGCGGCGTCTCGAATTCTGCAAAAATGGCATATTCCGGCGCTATCCGGAACTGGACGGCTAACCCGAAACAGGTATAAATTTTTAACGATCAGGCAGTGTCGGTGTGAGACTCCGGCAAAAAAGGGATAGAATTCGGCAGAGGGGGAGCTATGCGTCATGCGTCTGGATCTACTCACCTGCGCCTTTTTGCTCGCTGCAATTCCGGCAACGGCACGTCCGCTTGCGACCCCANNGCGCGCAGGTCGGCGCCGACGACAAACCGCGCGACGGTCTCCAGAGCTATGAATTGCAGGGCATGGATCTTTTGGGCAACGCCATGTCGAAAAACAAAACTGGCCAAACGGCCAAGCTTCTTTTCGTCTGGCCGACGGACCAATAGCGCGCGCCCCTTCTTGGTGCCTACGCTTCACTGTGGCCGAGAGTTGGAGTAAACGCTCTCGCGCGCCGCACTGCGCTGCAGAAAAACAGGGAACGATCTCATGTCCTACAACGTCGCTGTCGTAGGCGTAACCGGCATTGTCGGCCGCGAGATGCTGGGCGTGCTCGCCGAGCGGAAATTTCCGCTGGGCGATATTGCAGCGCTCGCATCGACACGCTCGACAGGAACGGAAGTCTCGTTTGGCGAGCGCACACTGAAAGTCAAAGCGCTGGATCACCATGATTTCGCCGGAACCGACATCGTTCTGATGTCGGCAGGCTCGGCCGTTGCCAAGACATGGGCGCCGAAGATTGCCGCCAAGGGCGCGCTCGTCATCGACAATTCCTCATATTGGCGCATGGACCGCGAAGTGCCGCTGATCGTGCCGGAGG
>PKWC01000066.1 GCA_003131925.1 Alphaproteobacteria bacterium
GCGAAGGCGCTCTGGGCGAAAAGCGAAGAGATGGTGGGCGAGCGATTTTCGCAATCGGATACCCAGTCAATCCATGGAGGTACGGTGACGGATAATTGCCTGTCGCCTGTTTCTACAGCACCTTGCTCGTCAGAGCCGATGCTCGCGCAGCACTTCTGCGTCGAGAACTTCGCGCGCAAGATCGATCATGTGCTCATGGTGTGTGAAAAAGAGAATCTGGCCTTCGTTGGCCATCGTTCCCAATGTCTTGAGCGTTGCTCGCGCCCTACGGTTGCCGAGACTTAGCAGCAAATCGTCCGCGATGAATGGCAACGGCTCCCGCGTTGCGTTGTGCTCCTGTATGACTCCCAGGCGCAGCGCGAGATAAAGCGGGTCAACTGTTCCGTCACTTAGTGCCGGAACGTCGAGACTGCCTCGCGTCTGGTGCTCAGCGATAATCACGGGTACCCCTTTGTCATCGACGTCGGCGCGGAGTCCTGAGTACTCACCATCCGTAAGTTCTCTAAAGATCGTCTTCGCACGCTTCAATATCGGGCCTTGATTGCGGTCCCGATAAATATCGATACCTTGGCGCAACAGGAGTTCCAGCACCGTGTCCTGCCCGGCTCGTCGCATCGCGGCGGCATGCGGTTTCATCTTCGCTATACTTATCGGGTTTCGCAGCCATGAGTGACTCCAAGAAAATTGTTGTTAGAAAGTTAGAAGCCGCTCAGCGCCAGTTGAATTGCGCGATTTTCCTCTGGTTCCACGGCATGGATGAAGTCTCAATACACACTTTGGCTGCGGCGGCCTACCAGATCACGCACGATATCAAGCTACATCGAGGGATCGACCACGATCTTCTCTATGATTCTCATATCGTAAAAGACGAATATCGTGGTTTATGGATTAGGACGATGAAGGAAGCGCAGAATTTTTTTAAACATGCCGACAAAGACCCTGATGGAGCTGTCGAGCTGCCCGTCTTTGGAAATCTGCTGTTTATGATGGTCGCTGCTGGAGGCCTTCAGTTGCTTGGTGTGACTGCTTCGTATGAAGTTGGCGCGTTGCTTCTCTGGCTCACCATCAATGAGCCTCGGCTTATAAGGCCAGAATACCTAGAAAAATTCAAACAACGCGCTCAGAGCATTGGTGTTGAAGACTTCGAAGATGTTCGGTCTGTCGGCAAGGTACAATTTTTTGAGCACTACATGCGCACGAGTCTCGCCAATGAGGCGGCTTCCCATCGCTAGCGTTGACCTGTCGACGGCAGAATGAGACATGCAGTGACAGTCAATCATGTCCCTTCATCACGGGCGGCACTACCATCAGCGCCTGTCGTCGACCAAGTGGCAGTGGGCTGGCTGGTGCACCGCATTGGCGTCTTCCGTCGAGCGCAGTGACGCGTTCGCCTTCACGCCTCCAGCGCGAGTGTAAGCGCCTGATCTTCGGACAGCTGCGTGCCCAGGCGGGCGAGGGCTGCGATGTCGGGTTCCGGCAAATTCTCGTGCAGGAGTGCGGTGGTGCGCGCCACGGCGCGGCGGCCCATCGGCTCGCGCGGGCGGCCGAAGGTCTCGTGGATGGCGTCGGCATAGCCCGCCTGCATCCTTGACGCGCCCGGCGAGCGCCGCGCGCAAGGCAAGATGACCGAACAGCCAGAACAGCATGCCCTCATCGCGCAGGAAGGGCGCGGCATCGCGCGCGATCGCGAGGGATTCGTCGAGGTCGTCCCGCGCGGTCAACGCCGCCGAAAGAACGCCGAGCGCGAAGCCGCGCACTTCGGAATGAAAGGAATCGGAGAGCCGTGCTGCCAGGCTCCGCCCCATCGCGGTGGCGCCGTCGTTGTCGCCCACTTCCATCGCGAGCTCGATCGGGTTGGCGGCAACGACGAGGGCTAAACGGTCGGCGCCGGCCATCTCGGATAGGCGCGCCGCCTTCTCTCCGGCCGTGCGCGCGGTGTCGAACCGGCCGAGCGTGGCCTCGATACACAATTGCGCGGAATAGGCGGCCGCAAGGCTTCGGGGCCAACCGGCGTGCTCCAGCAGGCTCAACGCCTCCGAGATCGCCTCTTCCGCCTCCTCGACCCGGTCGAGCATGAAGAGCGCGTAGGCCAAAGCAATCAGCGCGCAGCCGAGATCCGTGCTATTTTCCGCTCCAATCTGGGGTCGTCCGGGGTAATATGCCGACCTATCTCACCGGCTCACTGTGAATCACCCCCCCCGCGCTAACCTCGTATCGAGACAATCGACCCGCTTCACGCTATACGCTGAACCCGCGGGATGTGGCGCCGGGCAAAGGAGGAATTGACATGTCGCGCCTGTTGCCGATTTCGTTTGTCTGTGCGCTGCTCGTGAGTGCGGCCTTGCCTGCGCAAGCTTCGAGCAGCTGCACCATCAAATTCAAAGAGACGACTCTGTCCGCCGGCACCAATCCGCAGACGATCGTCACCGGCGATTTCAACCGCGACGGCAAGCTCGATTTCGCGCTCGTCGATTACAACGGCGGCAGCGCCGGATCGGTCAGCGTCTATCTCGGCAATGGCGACGGCACTTTCCAGCCGAAGGTCGATTACCCTGCCGGCGCCGGCCCCGACGCGCTCGCCGTGGGCGACGTGAACGGCGACGGCATTCCCGATCTCGTCGTCGGCAACGACCTGGGCGCAAGCGTCAGCGTGTTTCTGGGCAATGGCGACGGCACATTCCAGGCAAAGCAGGATTACAGCGCCGGGCTCTACCCGCACGGCGTGGTGCTCGCCGATTTCAACGGCGATCACGCCCCCGACATCGCCGTCACCAACGAAGGCTCCAACAACGTCGGCGTTTTCCTCAACAACGGCGACGGCACCTTCGCGGCCATGAAGACCTTCGGCGTGGCGAGCGAGCCCTATTCGCTGGCGCCCGCCGATTTCAATGGCGACGGCAAGACCGATCTCGCCGTGACCGGCTACTACAACAGCGTGATCAGCATTCTCATCGGCAAGGGCGACGGCGCCTTCAAAACCTACACCGACGTTCCGACCGGAACCGCGCCTGCCGTTGTTCTCGCCCATGATTTCAACGGCGACGGCAACATCGATCTCGCCGCCATCGATTACAACAACGGCAACACGGGCAGCGTGAGCATCCTCCTCGGCAAGGGCGACGGCACTTTCGGCACGCACACGGACTATGCGACGGGAACGGGGCCGGCCGGCATGACCATCGGGCGTTTCAACGACGACAAATTCGTGGATCTCGCCGTCACCAACCTGATCGGCAATTCGATGAGCATCCTTCCGGGCAATGGCGACGGCACGTTCGGCGCACCCCAGAGTTTCACCACGCCGAAATACCCGCTCGGCGTCGCCGCCGGCCGCTTTCACGGACAACGCAAGACGAAGGAAGACGTGGTCGTCAGCAACGACCTCGCCAACGACGCGACCTTCTTTCTGAACAAGGGTTGCCGGTAATGCGCACGTACAAGCAGCGGGCTAGTCGCCCGATTCAGTCA
>PKWC01000257.1 GCA_003131925.1 Alphaproteobacteria bacterium
CGTTCGGAGACGTTCGCGACATGGGACAACTCTTGCAGCGCGCCGGTTTTACGCAACCGGTAGCTGACTTGGACCGGATTGTTGTGCGCTACACATCCTTTGCCACGATCGTGAAGGATTTGCGTGCTTTGGGAGAAACGAATTCGCTGGATTCGCGCGACCGTTCGCCGCTTCGGCGGGACGTGTTGCGAGCCGCGCTTGCACATTATGCTTCGCGCGACGCCGATGATCAGGGCAAATTGACCGCGACGTTCGATATCGTGAGTTTGACGGGATGGTCCGCCGGACCGGATTAAAGCGAGCTGGCGACCTTTTGGAAGAGCTGCGTCAACGCCGTTTGGCCGAGCGTATTGATCGCACCAATGATTACCACCGCGACGAGCGCGGTGACGATGCCGTACTCGATGGCGGTGACGCCGCGGCACTCTCGCAGAAAATTTCTCACAGTAGATCGCGCAACATGGGAATGAGCGGCAGATCGGCCGGCGGCATCGGGAATGTGCCCAGATCCGCCGGACGCACCCATTTGAGGGCCAGATGTTCGTTCAGGCATGGCCGACCTTTCCATTTCCGGCAGACGTAAAGTGGCATCAAGAGATAAAATTCCGGATAAGCGTGGGATGCGAATGTGAACGGCGCGAGACAATCTTCCTTGACCTCGATACTCAACTCTTCGCGCAATTCCCGAATGAGAGCATCCTCCGGCCTCTCCGCGGGCTCCACCTTGCCGCCCGGAAACTCCCATAACCGCGCCATCTCCTTCCCGACCGGCCGCTGAGCGATCAGCACCCGGCCATCGGCATCGATGAGCGCGCAGGCTGCAACGAGGACAAGCTCTTTCCGCACCTTTCGATGCTCGCTTATCATGAGGATTACCGTGTGAAGGCGCCGTTTGAGGATGCTCTAGCTGCGGTAAGAAGCGTTGACACGGATGTACCCTTCGGTCAGATCGCAGGTCCATACCCGGGCGCGCCCCGCTCCCACTCCAAGATCGACGCCAATCGCGACCTCGCGGCCGGAGACTGCTCGACTCGCAAGCCCTTCGTCGTAAGAACCGGCGCGCTGTCCGCTTTCTGCGACCAGCTGCCCACCGAAATCAATGCGCAGCCGATCGCGGTCCGCGGACTCACCCGCCTTGCCGACCGCCATGACCACGCGCCCCCAATTGGCGTCGCCCCCGGCGATGGCGGTCTTCACCAGAGGCGAATTGGCAATCGCAAACCCCACGCGCCGTGCGGATTCGTCGCTCTCTGCGCCGCTTACGTCGATGCGGATCAGTTTTTGCGCGCCTTCGCCGTCACGAACGACCTGAAGCGCAAGATCAAGCAGAAGGGCGTCAAATTTCCGGCGGAAGTCCCCCAAACGCCGATCACCCGCTTTTGCGATGTGCGGATGGGGGGCACCTTTCCCCGTGGCAAAGACGAGAAGAGTATCGTTTGTCGAGGTGTCGCCGTCGACGGTAATCGCGTTGAACGAATTCCGTACGCCCGACGAAAGAAGTTCCTGGAGCACAGGCGCGGGAAGGTTCGCGTCCGTGAAAACAAAAGCCAGGAGCGTCGCCATGTCGGGCGCGATCATGCCGGAACCCTTGGCAATGCCATTGATGGTCACGCGGTGATCTTCGATCATTGCACGCGCAGTCGCCATTTTGGGAAACGTGTCGGTCGTCATGATGGCTTCCGCTGCGGCACGCCAGCCGCCTGCGGCGCCGGCATCGGAGAGGGTGGCCATGATTTTTGTGATCTTGTGCGAGGGCAACGGCTCCCCAATCACCCCGGTCGACGCCACGAACACCTCGCTTGCGTGGCAATCGAGCGCGGCAGCTGCCGAAGCGGCCACTTCGCGCACCGCGTCCCGGCCGGCGGCGCCGGTGAATGCATTGGCATTTCCGCTATTGGCGACGAGCGCGCGGGCTGTCCGCTTTCCCAGATTGGCTCTGCACCATTCGACCGAAGCTGACGCCGTTTTCGACCGTGTGAAAACTCCCGCTGCCTGCGTGCCTGGTGCCAGGACAGCAAGCAGCACGTCGTCGCGGTCCCGGTAACGTATTCCAGCCGCTATCGTGGCCAGGCGTACGCCAGCGAGCGGAGGAAGAGCGGCCAAGCTTTTGGGGGCAAGCGGCGACACTGGCGTGGGCGCCGCCTTTGTTGAACCGGACTTCGATGCAACCCGCCGGGTGAGGGGCCGGACAGCCGGTCGTGCCCGCCGGCTCGCTGGCACGGCGCGCGTCTTGGCCATGGAATGCTCCCCTTCCCGTCGCTCGCGCCGCGTCGGCGGCGTCGGGCGCAGGCGGATTTGGCCCGTTTCCCTTGAATTGACAAGGGGGAAGCGTCTTCTTATCTCTGCCGTCGCGCGGCCGGCGCAATCCGTGTGACCGGCGGTATTGGTGCCTTTGGCGGGTTTTCCCGCAAAAGGCGCGCGCGGCCGTCCGGCCTCACGAGGATTTCCATGCTCGGCCTCAACGAGAATGCGCAGCGATTCCTGGGCGGCATTGGGCAGCGCTTCTTCGGCTCGTCCAACGAGCGGAAGTTGCGCCCGATGCAGAGGCGCGTCCAGGACATCAACGCGCTTGAGCCGGCTTTCGAAGCCAAGTCCAACGACGAACTTCGCGGCTTGACGGCCGCCTTCAAGGCGCGGCTGGAAGCAGGCGAGTCGCTCGACGATCTTTTGCCCGAAGCCTTCGCAACGGTCCGCGAGGCCGCGAAGCGAACGCTTGGACAGCGGCATTTCGACGTACAACTCGTTGGCGGCATGGTGCTGAACGACGGTCGCATCGCAGAAATGAAGACTGGCGAAGGCAAGACGCTCGTCGCCACCCTGCCCGTCTACCTCAATGCTCTCGCAGGCGAAGGCGTGCATGTGGTGACAGTCAACGACTATCTTGCGCGGCGCGATGCCGAGTGGATGGGCCAAATATACAAATTCCTCGGGCTGAAGGTTGGATGCATCGTCCACGGCCTTACCGACGACCAGCGCCACGAGGCCTATGCCTGCGACGTGACCTACGGCACCAACAACGAATTTGGATTCGATTATCTGCGCGACAACATGAAATACAGCATCGCGTCGATGGTGCAGCGTGGGCACCACTTCGCAATTGTCGACGAAGTCGACTCCATTCTGGTCGACGAGGCACGCACGCCTCTCATAATCTCCGGACCGACGGATGACCAGACCGAGATTTATCGCACGGTGGACGTGCTAATCCCGAAACTGGAAAAGAGCGACTTCGAACTGGACGAAAAGCAACGCACCGTTACGCTGACGGAAACCGGCAACGAGAGGATGGTGCAGCTGCTGCGCGAGGCCAACCTGCTCGAGACTGGCGATCTCTACGACATCGAAAACATCAGCATGGTCCACCACGTCAATCAGGCGCTGAAGGCCCACAAGATGTTCCAGAAGGATCGCGACTACATCGTCAAGGACGGCAAAGTCGTGATCATCGACGAATTCACCGGGCGCATGATGGAAGGCCGCCGCTATTCGGAAGGACTCCACCAGGCTCTTGAAGCAAAAGAAAACACGGTTATCGAATCCGAAAATGTGACCCTCGCCTCGATCACGTTCCAGAACTACTTCCGGCTCTACGAAAAGCTTGCGGGCATGACCGGAACGGCAATGACCGAAGCAGCCGAGTTCATGGACATCTACAAGCTGGACGTGCTCGAAGTTCCGACGAACATGCCCGTCAACCGGACCGACTCCGACGACGAGGTCTATCGTACCGCAGGCGAGAAAGACGAGGCGATCATTGCGCTCGTCAAGGACTGCCACGACCGGGGTCAGCCCGTGCTGGTGGGCACGACGTCGATTGAAAAGTCCGAGCACCTCTCCGATCTGCTCAAGAAACGCAAGATCCGGCATAACGTGCTGAATGCGCGCTACCACGAGCAGGAAGCGGTTATCGTGGCGCAGGCCGGCGTATCCGGAACGGTCACGATCGCCACCAACATGGCCGGCCGCGGCACCGACATCCAGCTCGGCGGCAATGCCGACATGCGCATTCGCACCGAGCTTGGCGGCGTGGTCGACGAGGCGGAACGCGCGAGGCGCATCGAAGAAATCAGGGCGGAGATCGCGGCCGACAAGGAGCGGGCGATCGGAGCCGGCGGACTCTACGTGGTTGGCACCGAACGGCATGAGAGCCGGCGCATCGACAACCAGCTACGCGGCCGCTCAGGGCGCCAGGGCGACCCCGGCGCATCCAAGTTCTTCCTGAGCCTGCAGGACGATCTCATGCGGATTTTTGGCTCGGACCGGCTGGACTCGATGCTGCAACGGCTGGGACTCGAAGAGGGCGAAGCGATCGCCCATCCCTGGGTCAACAAGGCGCTCGAAAAAGCTCAGCAGAAGGTCGAAGCGCGCAATTTCGAAATGCGCAAGAACATCCTCAAATACGACAACGTCCTCAACGACCAGCGGCGCGTCGTCTTCGAGCAGCGGCGTGAGATCATGTCGGCGGACGATGTGAGCGATCAGATCGCGGACATGCGCGAGCAGATCGTGGACGATCTTGTCGCGCGCCACATCCCCCAGAAAGCCTATGCCGAGCAATGGGACGCGATCGGTCTGCAGGCGGAAATCGAGAAGATTTTTGCGATCACCCTTCCGGTCGTCGAGTGGACCAAGGAAGAGGGAATCGCTGACGAGGAAGTGCGCGAACGCATGCTGAAGGCGGTCGAATCGAGGGCGGGGGAACGCGCCGCCAATGTCGGCTCCGACATCATGCGTTATGTCGAAAAGTCTGTCCTCCTGCAGACGCTTGACCATGACTGGCGCGAGCACATCGTCAATCTCGATCATTTGCGCCAGTATGTCGGCCTGCGTGGCTACGGCCAGCGCGATCCGCTCAACGAATACAAGAGCGAAGCGTTCGCGCTGTTCGAAGGCTTGCTGAGCAAGCTGCGCAGCGACGTCGTGCGGCAGCTCATGCACTTGCAGATTACCGTCGAGCAGCCCCCTCCGACCGTGGAACGCGCGCTCCCACCCATGAGCGCCCACCACATTGATCCTCTGACCGGCGAGGACGACGCCGCGCCCGGGTTTCTGCCGGCCGATCCTGCAGACGCGCGCCCGACGCGGATGCATGACATGCCGATCGATCCCAACGACCCGGGCACGTGGGGCAAGGTGCAACGCAATGCCCCTTGTCCGTGCGGATCAGGTCGCAAATTCAAGCACTGTCATGGGGCGCTGGTCTGAGTTGCGGTTCACGGGCGTTCAACTGAGAAAATGTTGGAGCAGACGCGGCAGTTTCCTGGAGACGAACGCCTCGTCCTCCGAGCCGCGGGCTGCTGCAATGAAATACCAGGGAATGTCCCTGCGGCCCCAATCTTCCGGCCGGTACGGGCGCCCCCATAGCGTGAAGACGTCGTAGCCGACGGATTTGAAAAACCCGAACCATTCCTCTTTTGTATAGTGGTAGTACCGAGCTGATAGCTCCTGGTCGTTTTCGAATATGATGAGCGGGCGTGATGCAACGAGGGCAGCACGGCCGCCCTCCAAGGCGCGGATCTCTCCGCCCTCGAGATCGAGTTTGCAGAATCGGAATGGCGCTTCCCGACCATAGCCGCCGGGCAGCAAAATCGCGTCGATTGTCGTAGCGTCCACCTCCACGACACGGATTTTGTCCTCGAAATCGTATCGCCGCCGTTCGATCCCGCTATAGGCGGAATGGGCTTTTACCCAATGGAATGGAATGCGGGCAACCCTGTCGTATAGCGCCTTGCCCACGATTTGAATCTGTCCGAGTTTTCGCTGTTTCGCCTTCTTCGCCAGCTTGCGCGCGAGATCGGGGAGAGGCTCCACAGCCAGGACGAGACCTTGGTCGCCAACCTTCTCCGCCATTGGGAAAGTATGGCGGCCGACATGCGCGCCACCGTCGAGCGTTACGTCGCCGGGACTCAGGATGCTCGTGTAGATTTCGGCAATAACATGTTCGAAGAATTCGCCCGGATGGATATTTCCGCCTGCCCCGCTTGTACCCATTGCGAAAAGCTTCGCGCAGGCATCGTCATCAAGGAGCGCCATATGCGCACTATAACCGTTAGGCGGTCAGGCTGCGACCTATGGCGAGGTATTTGTCGCGCCGTTGCTGCCGCAGTTGCGCCGGCGCGAGTCCGTCGAATTCGGACAAGGCGCGGGCGATCGTATCACCCACGGCGTTGATCGTCTGGAGAGGAGCACGATGGGCCCCGCCCGGCGGTTCGCGCACGATGCCGTCGATCACTTTCAGTTCCAGCAAATCCTGGGCAGTGATGCGCATCGCCGCGGCCGCCTCCTGCGCCTTGTCGGCGCTGCGCCACAATATCGATGCGCAGCCTTCGGGCGAAATCACCGCGTATATGGCGTGTTCAAGCATATAGACCCGGTTTGCGACCGCTATGCCGAGCGCCCCTCCCGACATACCCTCGCCGATGATCATCGTTACGAACGGCACGCCGAGCGAAAGGCAGGCATCCGTCGAACGCGCGATGGCCTCCGCTTGGCCCCGCTCTTCGGCACCCACGCCGGGATAGGCGCCCGGCGTGTCGGCGAACGAAACTACCGGCAGCTTGAAACGCTCGGCGAGAGAGAACAGCCGCTGCGCTTTGCGGTAGCCTTCTGGCATCGCCATGCCAAAATTATGTGTAAGACGGCTCTTGGTGTCGTTCCCCTTCTCTTGCCCCACGATCGCGACAACCCGGCCGCGCAACCGGCCGAGACCAGAAATTATGGCGCGATCTTCCGAATAAAGCCGATCGCCGGCGAGTGGCGTGAAGTCTTCGACAAGCGCGGACACGTAGTCGGAGAAGTGCGGTCTGGCGGGGTGGCGAGCCACGAGCGCCTTTTGCCAGGGCGTCAGTTTTGCGTAGGTGTCATTGATGAGGGACTCCGCCCTTGCCTGCAGGCGTGCCACTTCGTCGTCGATCTCCATCGCGGGATCTTGCGCCGATAGCTGTCGCAGCTCCACGACTTTGCCTTCGAGCTCGGCGATCGGACGTTCGAAATCCAGATAAGCGTGCATCGTCTCTCATTGCTGGCGCTCGTGGGAACGTGGCAAGCGGCGCCCCGGCTTGTCAATAAACAGCGTCTGGTATGAATAGAACCGCAGCGTATATTAACAATTGCCGAATGGGCGAAGCACGGCGCGCATTGCTCAGCTGCTTTCGCGTTCACGTATCATCTGCATCTGCCCGACGATGATTTGGGCCTGGCGTATAGAGGCCGCGTCGATCAGGACTCCGTCGAGTGCAGTGGCGCCCAGGCCTTTGGCGTGGGCATCCTCGAGCGCGGCAAGGATGGCTTCCGCGCGCGCGAACTCTTTGGCCGGAGGGGTGAATACCTCGTTGGCGAGCGCGACCTGGCTTGGGTGAATCGCCCATTTGCCCACGCATCCCAAAACTGCAGTGCGCATCGCCTGAACCCGAAAGCCTTCCGCGTCGGAATAATCGCCGAACGGGCCATCGATTGGCACGAGACCGTGCGCACGGGCGGCCTGTGCCAGGCGGAACAGCGGATAGTGCCACAGATCGTTCCAGTGGCGCTCACGCGCGGAGCTGGCGCTGGCGCTGGCGCTGNNCACATAATCTTCGTTGCCCCCGCCGATATTCGTCGTGCGCATGCCCTGCGATGCCGCATAGTCCGCCGCACCGAAATGCAGGCTTTCTAGTCGCCGCGAGGAACCTGCGATCGCATCGATATTTGTCAGTCCGGCAACCGATTCGATGATCACCTCCAGACCGATTTGCTTGCGGCGCGCGACCGCAACGGATGCCTGCGTGACAAGCATGTCTATTGCATAGACGTCTGACGGATTGCCGACCTTCGGTATCATGATCGCGTCGAGGCGCTCGCCGCCCAGTTCGACCAGCGCCAGCACGTCGCGGTAGCACCTGTGCGTGTCCAGGCCGTTGATACGCACGGTCACGAACTTGCCCTTCCAGTCGATGCCGTTCAGCGCCGCGACGACATTGTCGCGCGCGGCATCCTTGTCTGCCGGCGCAACGGCATCCTCCAGATCGAGACAGATCGCATCAGCCCCTCCCGCTGCCGCCTTTTCAAACAGGACGGGTCGCGATCCGGGTACGAAGAGCTTCGAACGGTAAAGTCGTGGATGCGCGGGGCGCGCGATTGGTGTGAAGCTCACGTGCATTTTCTCGGAAACGCGGTCCAAAGCGTGTTCCACGCCGCCTCGCCAGTCAACATTTCCCGCTCCCGAACACGGGCGGCCGGAATAATGTCCAGATCACGTCTTTTTTGCGCGCGTGCGGGAGAGCGGGTGCGACCCAGTCACCGTCGCCTTCAGCCTCGCGTTGGCAACATGAGTGTAGATTTGCGTGGTCGCAATATCGGCATGTCCCAGAAGCGTTTGCACACTGCGCAGGTCGGCTCCTCCTTCCACGAGATGGGTCGCAAATGCGTGGCGCAACACATGCGGAGACAGTTTGTCGGGGTGGATTCCCGCTTTGACAGCAAGATCTTTTAGAAGCTGATGGCAACGTCGGCGTGTGAGGTGCCCCTCGCCGCCGCTCGATGGAAAGAGAAAGCGTTGCGTCCCGCCGCGGACACCGGATGACGCGAACTTCTCGCGCACGGCCAGATAGCCTTCGATCGCCTCGCGCGCGGCCCGATTGACGGGTACAAGCCGCTCCTTCCGGCCTTTCCCGGTCACAAGAAGAAATGCCTCGCGACTTCGCACCGCTGACAAGGGGAGCGTAACAAGTTCCGACACGCGCAGCCCCGACGCATACAAAATCTCCAACATGCAGAGCAGACGGCGGCCCGCGGCAGATTCGTCCGCTTCCCGTCGCGCAGCCTCGATTAACGCCGATACTTCCTCGCTTGAGAGGATTTTCGGCAAAGGTTGCGCGCGCCTCGGCGAATCTATGGCGGACGTTGGATCGTCGGTTCGCCGCCCCTCCGCATAAAGAAAGGCATAATACTGACGCAACGTGGATAGCCGACGGGCCTGCGAACTGGCGGCGCTCCCTTGGGCCGCCAGATGGGCGAGATATCCCTTGACGTGCTCTCGCGTCGCCTTGTTTCCCGACAGCCCCTGGCGCGCCAGATGAGTTTCAAAGGCCAGCAGATCGCGCCGATACGCTTCAAGCGTGTTGCGGCTGGCGCCCCTCTCTGCGCTCATCATGTCGAGAAACGCTTCAATGCCTGCCAAATACGCCTCACGGAGCCGGCGCGGGAGACTCGCCCCGACGATATGCGAGCACTGGCAGGATCGCGAGAGCGAACGTCTCGCCAGGCAGGATCACATTATCATCCGCGAAGACAGGACGTTCAGAGGCTAGGTTCAGCTCGGAAACCGGTCGTTCGACAGAATCTGCTGATAGGTCCGATGGGGCGGGGATAGCGTCCCCGCATAAATGGCAAGCGCTCCGGCAGCCAGAAAAAGCAGCACCAGAACCCCGATCGCGATGCGCGCACTCCAACCCATTTCACACCTGTCCAATGCGACGGCCCGTTTTGCAGGAGCTGTGTGGCGAATGTAAAGATGATTGCACTGTCCGCCGGCAAAAAGGGCCGGCGCGCGCGGAGGCTATGGGTACACTCAGACGCACCATCGCGCTGGTCGGGATGATGGGAGCAGGCAAGAGCTCGGTTGGCCGCCGCCTGGCGGCCCGGCTTGATGTGCCGTTTCATGATTCAGACGTAGAAATTGAAGCAGCGGCCGGATGCGCGATTGCGGAGATTTTCGAGCGATTCGGCGAATCGGCCTTCCGGGCCGGGGAACGCAAAGTCATCGCGCGGCTGCTGCGCGAGGCCCCTCACGTCATGGCAACGGGTGGGGGCGCGCTCACCGATCCGGCGACAAGGGCACAAATCGCAGCGGAGACATTCTCGATCTGGCTCAAGGCGCCTGTCGAACTCCTCATCGCGCGAGTTATCCGGCGTCAGTCGCGGCCGCTTCTCCAACAGGGGGACCCTCGCGAGACAATCCATCGCATGCTGAAGGAGCGCGAACCGATTTATGCGCTGGCCGACCTCACCCTCGACGCCGAGGATTCACCGCACGCGGCAATGGTCGAACGCATTCTTGCCGCACTTACCGAACGGAGCCTCGTGACCGCCCATGACTGAACAGATTGCCGTTTCGCTCGGAGACCGAAGCTATTCCGTGCATGTGGGCCGCGGCCTGCTCGGTCACGCAGCATCGCTGCTTGCTCCTTTCGCCCGCAGAACCGTGTACGTGGTGACCGATCGCAACGTTGCCGCAGTCCATCTCAAGCGGCTGACGAGCGTGCTGCACGATGGCGGGATCGAAGTGCGGTCGGCAATTCTCGATCCGGGAGAGGGCGCAAAAAGCTTTCAGGGCCTCGAGCGGCTCACCGACTTGTTGCTTGAGAGTGGTCTCGAACGCGACAGTCTGATCGTGGCCTTTGGCGGCGGCGTGATCGGCGATCTTGCGGGGTTTGCCGCTGGCGTGCTCAAGCGCGGAATAGCGTACGCCCAGATCCCCACGACATTGCTGGCACAGGTCGATTCATCCGTAGGCGGAAAGACGGCGATCAATACGCGCCATGGCAAGAATCTCGTCGGCTTGTTCCACCAGCCGAAGATTGTCATCGCCGATACAGAGCTGCTGGCCACGCTGCCACGCCGCGAATTGATCGCCGGCTATGCCGAAATTGCCAAATATGGCGCATTGGGAGATCCGGATTTCTTCGCCTGGCTCGAATCGCAGGAAGCTACATTGTCCGCCGGCGAGCCGGCAGCCCTCGTGCGGGCCGTCGCGCATTCCTGCCGCGTCAAGGCTGGAATCGTCAGCCACGACGAGCGCGAAGCCGGAGACCGCGCGCTGCTCAACCTGGGTCACACTTTCGGCCACGCGCTCGAGGCGGCAACCTTGTTTTCAGACCGCCTTCTTCACGGCGAAGCCGTTGCCATCGGAATGGCGCTGGCCTTCCGCCTTTCCGCTCTTCTGGGTCTTTCTCCGGCAGCCGCCACCGAAAGACTCGAACGGCATCTGCGCGCCATGTCGCTGCCGGTCCGCATTTCCGACATTCCCGGTCCGCGCCCCGACTCCGACACGCTGCTCTTCCATATGCTGCACGACAAGAAATCTCGCGACGGCCACGCTGTCTTCGTGCTGGTGCGTGGAATCGGACAGGCTTTCGTGACGGAAGATGTTTCGATTGAGGCCGTGCGTGCCGTGCTTGCGGGTTAAGTGCTTTTCCGCGACGATTCCGCCGCAGAAGCGTCCGCGCCAGAGGTAATCGTAATGGCCAGCTTTCTCGCTATAGGTATCGGCACAATCATAGTGCTGCTTGCCGTATCGGCGTTCCTTTCGGGATCGGAGACGGCCTTGACCGCCGTATCGCCGGCCACCATGCATCGGCTGGAGCAGCGCAACTCCCGCGCCGCGCGGCCGGTCAACATGTTGCTCGCCGATCGCGAGCGCATGATCGGCGGCATCTTGCTCGGCAACACTTTCATCAACATCCTAGCGTCGTCGCTGGCCACATCGCTGCTGGCGGCGCGCTATGGCAATACGGCCGTCATCATCACGACGCTCCTGATGACCTTTGTCATTCTGGTGTTCGCCGAAGTGCTGCCCAAAACTCTCGCGATCGCGCGGACGGATCGCTTCGCACTCAGCGTCGGCCGCATCCTTCTGCCGGTCGTAAATCTCCTGGCGCCGGTTGTCGACTCCGTGCAGTTCGTGGTCTGGCGCGTCCTGCACCTCTTTGGCGTGCGCCAGGAAGGCGAAGGAATCCCGGTCCTGCCGCCACACGAGGAGATTCGCGGCGCGGTCGAACTCGCGCACAAGGAAGGCGGCGTGCATCGCGAGCATCGCGACATGCTTGGCGGGATTCTGGATTTGCGCGAGCTCTCGATTGGCGATGTCGCAATTCATCGCAAGAACATGGTTGCGATCGACGCCGAGCAGCCAGCCCCGCAGTTGTTCGACAGCCTCATGGGCGCAAACCACACGCGCGTGCCTGTGTGGCGCGAAACTCCGGACAACATTGTGGGCGTGCTTCGCACCAAGGACGTCATGCGGGAGTTCGCACGACGCCGCGGCCAGTTTGTGGGTTGGGACATTCTTTCGCTGATGGAAGAGCCGTGGTTTGTGCCCGACACGACCACACTCGAAGAGCAAATTCGCGCGTTTCGCCTGCGCCGCCTGCATTTCGCCCTGGTGGTCGACGAATATGGTGCGTTGCAGGGCGTCGTCACGCTGACCGATATCATCGAAGAAATCATCGGTGGCATTCCCGATGAACGCGGGAACGCCGAGCAGGCGGAAATCCACCCGCAATCCGATGGATCGTTCCAGATCCAGGGCGCCACACCGATCCGCGATTTGAATCGCGTGCTCGATTGGCATCTGCCCGACGAAGAGGCGACCACGGTTGCAGGTCTGGTTATTCACGAGGCGCGGACGATTCCCGAAGTCGGCCAGCGTTTCGCGTTCTATGGGTTCAAGTTCGAAATCCTGCGCCGCCAGCGCAACCAGATCACGTTGCTGCGCGTAACCCCGCCCCAGCAGCAAACGCCCGCAACTTCCGCTGCCTAGCCGGCAAAATCAGGAGCGCGTAGAACCTGCTTCGTTCGGTGTTCGCGCGTCGATCGAAAGCGCGTGAACATGCGCACGTAGTTCCTCGGAAAGGAGTTCGTGGACAAGGCGCTGACGCGCCAGCCGGCCCATGCCCTCGAAGACCTCAGAAACCACACGCACGCGGAAATGCGTTTCTCCTTCTGGNNTCCTCGATGCGAAGCTCCGTTGGCGCGAGGCCCTTCGAAAGTTTTCTTTGCATTTCATTGGCGACGCTCATGTTTTTCCATCGCAGGAAGCCAGAAAATGTCAAGCGCTACATTTTCTTGTTTTTTCATTTCTCGGACCCATAATTCCGGCATGGGCGAAGCAGGCTACCGGCCACGATTTGGCAAGGACATCCGCATCAAACCGGATGGACCGGTCCGCGCGCACGAGCCCAGGCCTTGTAACGCCAGGAGCTGCAAGGGCGAAGGTTCCTTTCGCGTTCCGAAGGCCCGCGACCGGCTCGACGAACATTTGTGGTTCTGCCTCGAACACGCGCGCCAACACAACGAGCACTGGGACTATTTCAACGGCATGAGTGAAGCGCAGATCGAGGCGTTCCGCGTCGATGCCGTGACGGGCCATCGGCCGACCTGGCCGCTGGGCAAGCGCGCCGCGCAAGTGCACCGCGCACCGGGTTTTCGTTCCTTCCGTGACGCGTACGGGGTTTTCGCAGGTGATTCGGGCGATCCGGCGGCAGCAGAAAGACGACGTGCCGAGAGGCCGCTGACACGGCCCCAGGCGCTTGCGCTGGACGTGCTCAACCTTGAAGCAGGCGCCAGCTTGCACCAGATAAAGGCGCGGTATAAGGAACTCGTGAAGCGTTTTCATCCCGACGCAAACGGCGGCGACCGCGGTGCGGAGGAGCGGCTGAAGAGGGTTATCCAGGCCTACGGCGTGCTGCGGGCATCGGGCCTGAGCTGAGGGCGGCGGCCTCCGCCTCGCATGGGCGGCACTTTGTGCGCCTCAAGAGTTCCAGGCCAGATCGCACCATGATAGCAGACACACAGCGCCTCGATCCCACAGCCACGCCCGACACGACAGTGGACGTGCAAGCCGTATTCGGCATCGACGCGGCCCTGAAAGTGCCGGCCTTTTCGTGCGGCAATGAGTACGTTCCCGACCGCGACTCCGCCTATCGTTTCGATCGGGAGACGACGCTTGCCATTCTGGCTGGCTTTGCCTTCAACCGCCGCGTGATGATCCAGGGCTATCACGGGACAGGCAAATCGACCCACATCGAGCAGGTCGCCTCGCGCCTCAATTGGCCTTGCGTCCGCATCAATCTGGACAGTCACATCAGCCGCATCGATCTGATCGGCAAGGACGCGATCGTGCTGCGCGATGGCCAGCAGGTGACGGAGTTCCGCGAAGGCCTGTTGCCTTGGGCCCTCCAGCACCCCACGGCTCTCGTCTTCGACGAATACGACGCGGGCCGTCCCGACGTGATGTTCGTGATTCAGCGCGTGCTCGAAGTGCAGGGTCGATTGACCCTGCTCGATCAGAACCGCGTGATCCGACCTCACCCTGCCTTCCGTTTGTTCTCGACGACGAACACGATCGGCCTGGGCGACACCACGGGCCTCTATCACGGCACGCAGCAGATCAACCAGGGACAGATGGATCGCTGGAATATCGTCGCTACGCTCAACTATCTGACCCATGATGCGGAAGTCGAAATCGTGCTCGCGAAAGTTCCTTCTTACGGCACGCCCGTGCGCAAGAAGCTGATTTCGGCGATGGTCCGCGTGGCCGACATGACGCGCAATGCGTTCGTCAATGGCGATCTCTCGACGGTCATGAGCCCGCGCACGGTGATCACCTGGGCCGAGAACGCGGAAATATTCAATGATGTAGGTTTTGCGTTTCGCCTCACCTTCCTCAACAAGTGCGACGAGCTCGAGCGTGCCTCCGTAGCTGAGTTCTATCAGCGCTCCTTCAACGAGGAATTGCCGGAATCGTCCGCCAAAGTCCTGGTGGCATGAAGTCCGAGACTCCGGCCGAGCCATTCAAAAGGGCAGTTGCCTGCGCCGTGCGGGCGCTCGCCGGAGAACCCGAGCTGGAAGTGAATTTCAGTGCCGAGCCTTCGTTGCTCAAAGGCCTGAAAGCGCGATTGCCCTTGCCGTCCCGCAATCTGCCACCGTCCGAGATCGCCGTGGTGCGCGGCCAGGGCGACGCTTACGCCCTCCGCCTTGCCTATCATGAGAACAAACTTCACGAGTTATACCGGCCGACGTCTGCCGATGCCGCGGCGATATTCGACGCGGCTGAACAAGCGCGGGTAGAGGCGATCGGCGCGCGGGCCATGGAGGGCGTGGCTGCCAATCTCACTGCCGGACTCGAAGCACGCCTCAGCGCAAGTTCGCTTGCGAGGGCTCGTGAGCGAAACGAAGCGCCGCTTGCCGAAATTGTCGGCCTGATCGTTCGCGAACGTGTCACAGGTCTTCCGCCGCCCGAATGCGCGCGACCTGCCGTCGATGCCTGGCGAAGCTGGATCGAAGAACGGGCCGGCAAGGAGCTTGCGCGACTGGAGGAAGCCCATCGGGATCAGAAGGCGTTTGCGCGCCTGACCCGCGCGATCCTCAAGGATTTCGAGATGGGAGACGATCTCGGGGAGAAATCCGATGGCGAGGGCGACGAGTCGGATCAACCCGAGCCTCAATCCGAAGATGGGGGCGAAACCGCAGACACCACCGGCCGTCCTGAACCCGAAGATGCCGAGCAAGGAGATTCCGAGGGCGAGGACAGCGACGATGTTGCAGCCGAAATGCGCGCCGAACAGACTGCCGAGCCCTCCGACCTCGAAGAGGAAAATGCTCGCACAAAACCCTGGCGGCCGGAACAGCCATTTTCGCGCCAGGACGAATGGGGCTATCGCATACATACAACGCAGTTCGACGAGATCGTCGCTGCAACCGACCTCTGCGATGCCGAAGAACTGACGCGGCTACGCAACTTCCTCGATCAGCAGCTGCAGGCGATGCAGGGCGTGGTGGCGCGTCTTGCCAACAAGCTTCAGCGTCTCCTGCTCGCGCAGCAGAACCGCAGCTGGGAGTTCGACGTCGAGGAGGGCCTGCTCGACACCTCGCGCCTGCCCCGCATCATCATCGATCCGACGTATCCGCTGTCGTACAAGCGCGAAAAGGACATGAGCTTTCGCGACACGGTGGTCACGCTTCTGCTCGACAATTCGGGTTCGATGCGCGGCCGGCCGATAATGGTCGCGGCGATGTGCGCCGACATTCTGGCGCGCACGCTCGAGCGCTGCGGCGTAAAGGTTGAAATCCTGGGATTTACCACGCGTGCCTGGAAAGGCGGGCAGAGCCGCGAGAAGTGGATCGCGGAGGGCAAGTCTCCGCATCCCGGGCGCCTCAACGATTTGAGGCACATCATTTACAAGCCCGCAGACGAACCGTGGCGCCGCACGCGCCGCAATCTGGGCCTGATGATGCGCGAGGGGCTGCTCAAGGAGAATATCGACGGCGAAGCGCTCATGTGGGCGCATCAGCGTCTGATGGCGCGACTCGAACAGCGCCGCATTCTCATGGTCATTTCCGACGGCGCGCCCGTCGACGATTCGACGCTGTCTGTGAACGCGGGGACGTATCTCGAACGCCATTTGCGTCATGTGATCGAAGATATCGAGGAGAAGTCTGCGATAGAGCTCGTGGCGATCGGCATCGGCCACGACGTGACGAGATACTATCGTCGTGCGGTGACGATCGTCGATGCCGAGCAGCTGGGCGGAGCCATGACAAGCCAGCTCATCTCGCTATTTGGCGAAGAAGAGTTCCACGGCCGCTGGACCGGCCGCTCACGACACCGTCCGCGAGCCGCTTAGGCGGCCGCCTGTTTCTTGACGATGAGGCGCTTGAAGCGACGGGCGCGTTCGGAGAGCAGCCCGTCTTTCGCGCGCATCAGAAAGGCATCGAGGCCGCCGGACCGGTCGACCGACCGCAGGGCATTCATGCTGATCCGCAGCCGGACGCTTTGCCCGAGCGCGTCACTCGCGAGCGAAACAGTTTGCAGGTTTGGACGAAACACGCGTTTCGTCTTGTTGTTTGCGTGGCTGACATGATGACCCGTCATCACGCCCTTGCCCGTCAGTTCACAGCGGCGCGCCATCGCCCACCTCTCAAGCCGGAAAAGAGCGGCTCTCTTAAGGGCGGCCCCCCATCGCGTCAAGACCAAGGAACCCGCGGATTAAATTGCGCGCGGCCGTGTCGGGCAACGCCTCCGAGCGGCGCGAAAATTGGCCAGCGCCCTCGCCGCCGCTTCGGCGAGATCGCCGTCCGCCTTGGTGATCACAACCATATCCGCCAGTTCCATCGCCCCGCGCTTGATGCCCTGCAGGTCGTCGCCGCCCCCAGGACTGACCAAAAGGACGAACAGATCAACCATTTCGGCCACCGCGATTTCGGACTGCCCAACACCGACCGTCTCGACCACCACCACGTCGAAACCGGCGGCCTCTGCGAGAAGCGTCGCCTCGCGCGTGCGGCGCGCGACGCCGCCAGGCGCCTGGCCCGCGGGCGTGGGCCGGATGAAGGCCGCGGGATTGCGCGCAAGCCCCGCCATGCGGGTCTTGTCTCCCAGGATCGAGCCGCCTGAACGGCTTGATGTGGGATCGACCGCAAGCACCGCGAGCGTGCGGCCACTTTGGGTGATGTGTGCGCCGAGGGCCTCTATCAAGGTGGATTTTCCCGCCTCCGGCGCGCCCGAGATTCCTAAGCGAAGTGCGTTCCCTGTCGATCGAAGCAGCGCCATCAAGAGCCGTTCGGCCAGCAATCGGTCCGGAGCGCGCGTCGACTCCACCAGCGTAATAGCGCGTGCGAGTGCCTTTCGGTCTCCCGATCGAATGGAAGCCGCCAACCCGTTCACATCGGGTCCTGCGCCAGATATCGTCACGATTGGGCCACGTTCGGCTTTCTTCCTACTGTACGAGTGTTCCGGAGTTGGTCATGGGAACTATCCGTTCCACGCTTGTATCCGCGGCAGTCGCGGCCGCCGTGTTCGCGACGCCTTCATCCAGTATCGATGCGACCGCCGCGGAGCCGCAAGTGGCCGGCTCCATCGCGGTTGCCTACAGCATTGCCTTCTGGGGCATCCCGTTCGGAGAAACCAACTACCAAGGAAGGTTCTCCGAAACCGGATACGCCGCTTCATCGCATTTCGAAACCAGCGGCATCGTGAGTCTTTTCTGGCAGGCGGTCATCGACGCAAGCGCTAACGGCAAAATCAGTCCGCGCTCGCTGGATCCCAGGCAGTACGACTCATTCTATCGGCGTGGAGGCGACAAAAAAGAGCGGGTACAGGTCACCTTCAAAGACGGTGCCGTCAAGACCTTCGCGGATCCACCGTACGATACATCGAAATTTCCGGTGACCGATTCTGAAAAGCGGGAAGCTGTCGACCCCATGAGTGCGGTGACGCTCATTCTGTCGGGTATCAGGGCGGATCACGCCAATCCATGCGGCACCGCGGCGCCCGTCTTCGACGGCCGGCGTCGATACGATATCGAATTCACCTATCTCAAGGACGAACTGGTGACGCTCCCTGCCGGTCTGTTTCATGGCACTGCGCATCTGTGCCAGTTGCACTATCGGCAGACCGCGGGGTTCAAGCCGAAAATACTCAAGGAAGGCGCGGCGTTCCCCCCCATCTACGGAGACTTCGGCGACTTTCCTGCCCCGAACTCTCCCAGCGGCCATTATGTGGTCGCGCTCAAACTCTGGTCCCGTTTGAAATGGGGAACTGTATCGGCGGCTCTCACGAAATTTACCATATCCGCCGATGCACCGAAGGGCTGAGCAGCGACGGGCAAAGCCTATTCCGCCGCGTGATGGAGGCGCCGCGCGCGAATCAACATCAGCACCCGCTGCGCTGCGGCCTGTATATTCGTGCCGGGTCCGAAAATTTCCGCGACTCCGGCTGTTTTAAGAGCGTCGCGATCGTGCTCCGGCACGACGCCACCCAGGACTACGAGAATGTCCTGCGCTTTCTCGCGCTTAAGCGAATCGATAAGTTGGGGAACGAGCGTCATGTGACCGGCAGCCTGGCTCGAAACGCCGATCACGTGCACGTCGGCCTCGATGGCATCCTTCGCAACCTCTTCCGGTGTCTGGAACAGCGGACCTATATCGACATCGAATCCCAGGTCCGCGAACGCGGTGGCGATGATCTTCGCGCCGCGGTCATGGCCATCCTGTCCCATCTTCGCGACGAGAATTCGCGGCCGCCTGCCCTCGTCCCGCGCAAAAGTCTCGATCTCGCCGCGAAGGGCGGCAAATTCATTGTCGCCCTCATAGGCGCCGCCATAGATGCCGGACACGGCACGAATTTCTGCTCGATAGCGGCCGAATACGGATTCCATCGCGTCGGAAATCTCTCCAACCGTCGCGCGCGCGCGCGCCGCATCGATTGCGAGCTCCAGAAGATTGTCGTTTGCGGCTGCACCTTTTCGTAGCGCGTCCAGTGCCGCTTCCACCGTCTTTGTGTTCCGGCTCGATTTGACTGCCGTGAGACGTGCGATCTGCTGCGCGCGGACAGTCGCATTGTCGATGTTGCGGGTTTCGAGCGGGGTTTCGTGCTCAGGCTGAAAGCGATTGACGCCGACAATGACATCCTCGCGCCGATCGACGCGGGCCTGGCGGCGCGCCGATGATTCCTCGATACGCAGCTTGGGAATGCCGGCAACCGTGGCTTTGGTCATGCCGCCCATCCGCTCGACTTCGTCGATCACATTCCGGGCGTGGGTGGCAAGCGAATGGGTCAGCGCCTCGACATAGTAGGAGCCGCCCAGCGGGTCCACTGTCCGCGTCACCTGGCTTTCGTGCTGCAGGATAAGTTGCGTGTTGCGTGCAACCCGGGCCGAAATCTCCGACGGCAGCGCGATGGCTTCGTCGAATGCGTTGGTATGTAGCGATTGCGTACCACCCAGCACGGCGGCAAGGGCTTCGTATGCCGTGCGCACGATGTTGTTGTAGGGATCCTGTGCGGTCAGCGAGACGCCAGAGGTCTGGCAATGGGTTCGTAGCATCAGGGAATCCGGACTCTTCGCCTGAAAGCCGCTCATAATTTCCGACCACAGAAGCCGCGCGGCGCGCAACTTCGCGATCTCCATGAAGAAATTCATGCCAATGCCGAAGAAGAAGGAGAGCCTGGGCGCGAAAACATCGATGTCGAGGCCCCTGGCCAGTGCGGAACGCACATATTCCATGCCGTCGGCGAGCGTGAAGGCGAGTTCCTGAACCGCGGTCGCACCCGCCTCGTGCATGTGATAACCGGAAATCGAAATGGAATTGTATTTGGGCATTCGCCCGGCCGTAAACGCGATGATGTCGGCCACAATGCGCATCGAGGGTTCGGGCGGATAGATATAGGTGTTGCGGACCATGAACTCCTTGAGGATATCGTTCTGAATTGTGCCGGACAGTTTTTCCGGCGCCACGCCTGATTCTTCGGCCGCCACGATGAAATTCGCGAGCACCGGAATGACCGCGCCGTTCATCGTCATCGACACGGACATCCGCTCGAGTGGAATTCCGGCGAACAGAATTTTCATGTCTTCTACGCTGTCGATGGCCACACCCGCCTTGCCCACGTCGCCCGCCACGCGCGGATGATCGCTGTCGTAGCCGCGATGCGTGGGGAGATCGAAAGCGATCGACAGACCCATTTGGCCCGCCGCAAGGTTCTTCCGGTAAAACGCGTTCGATTCCTCGGCGGTCGAAAATCCCGCATACTGACGAATTGTCCAGGAACGGCCCGCATACATGGTTGCTCGCACTCCGCGCAGGAAAGGCGCGACCCCCGGCAAGCTGTCCAAAGCCTCGAGCCCTTCGAGATCGGCCGCCGTGTAGAGCGGCTTCACGTCGAACTCCTCCGGCGCTCGCCAAATCAGGTCGTCCGCCGACCGGTCCTTCAATTCCTTGGCGGCCAGCGCGGCCCACGCCCTGGGCTCGGTACCTTTCATGGGGCTCTCCTTCAGATTGCGAAGTATCGCAGGCGTGACCTCCCCGGCAAGCCGCCGCGTCTGTCACCCGATCGTCACTGATCCCTTATCATATTCTCTGTCTACGGATCATATGGATTCGCGGAGCGAATCGCGGGCAACGCGTTGACCATCACGCATCATCTAGTGGTGCGGCTGCACTTGACATACGAATTCAAGTATGAGAACAAATCACGATATTGATTCTGTTAGCGATTCGGACATTATATGTTCATGTCATGTTCGTGTTGCCGCCCAATCATCCACAGACCTTCCCACAGCCTATGCACAAGAAGATTCGCGGTGCTGAAGCCCGGCGCCCGGGCGGCATAACGACGTCTTTTTGAGGAGCGCCTGAGTCCGATTTTCCCTTTTTCTGATCTCGGATCGAAAAAACGGGCGTGACAAGGCCCCTGCGGACGCTTCAGCGCGCCGCGCGGTTCAAACCTGCAGCACCCGCCCTTGCATGGCGAAACCGAACACCCGATGTTCGAGCGGCGATGACCGCAAAGCACGCGACCCGCGGTGCGACTCGCTCGGATGCTGGCGTGCGGGTCAATGCGGTTCTGGGCCCCACCAATACCGGCAAGACGCATTTCGCGCTCGAGCGGATGCTCGCTCACCGTTCCGGCATGATGGGATTGCCGCTGCGGCTTTTGGCACGCGAGATTTTCGACAAAGTCGTCCGGATCAAGGGCGCGCAAGTCGTTGCTCTGGTGACCGGCGAAGAGAAGATCGTGCCCGCCCAGGCCCGCTACTTTGTCTGCACTGTGGAAGCGATGCCCGTCGATCTGCGCACGGACTTTCTCGCAGTGGACGAAATTCAGCTTTCCTCCGACATGGAACGCGGACATGTGTTCACCGACCGGCTCTTCCATGCACGAGGCGAGCACGAGACGATCTTCCTCGGTGCGGAAACGATGCGCGGCATGATCAAGCGTTTTGTGCCCGAAACCATTTTCGTGACGCGGCCGCGGTTCTCCGATCTTGCCTTCACCGGCCACAGAAAGCTTACGCGCCTGCCGAGACGCTCGGCGATCGTCGCTTTCTCCGCCGAGGAAGTATACGGCATCGCGGACTTGGTACGACGTCAGAGAGGAGGAGCTGCCGTTGTGCTGGGGGCACTGAGCCCGCGAACGCGCAATGCGCAGGTGGCGCTCTACCAGTCCGGGGAGGTGGATTTCCTGGTTGCGACCGATGCGATCGGAATGGGCCTCAATATGGATATCGATCACATCGCTTTTGCCGCCTCGGCAAAGTTCGATGGTATCGGGACACGCGCACTCCGGCCCGACGAACTGGGCCAGATCGCGGGCAGGGCGGGCCGCCACATGAATGACGGCACGTTCGGCCTGACGGCCGATTGTGAACCGATCGAAGACGAGACGATCGCCCGCGTCGAAGGTCATCGCTATGATCCCGTCCGTCACCTTCAATGGCGCAACGCGGCGCTCAGTTTTCGCTCGCTCGAGACGCTGATGGATTGCCTCGAAATGGCTCCGCCGCAACGCGGACTTGCCAAAGCGCGTCCGGCAATGGATCTCGCCTGTCTGCGCCTCCTCGCCGGGCGGGACGAGATCGCGCACATGGCCTGTGCGCCCGCAGCGGTGAAATTATTGTGGGAGACCTGCCAGCTGCCGGATTTCCGCAAGCTGTCCGTCGATGACCACGCCCGCTTCGTGGAATCGATCTATCGGCACTTGATGAGCGCGGAAGCCGCTCTGCCCGAAAACTGGCTCGCCCGTCACATCGCAAGACTCGACGATGTCGAGGGCGATGTCGCAACCCTCTCCGGACGATTGGCACAGATACGGACATGGACCTACGCCGCGCATCGTCCTGGCTGGGTGAGAGATGCCGCCCACTGGCAGGAACAAACACGCGCCGTCGAAGATCGACTGTCCGATGCGCTGCACGACAGGCTTACTCAGCGCTTCGTGGACCGGCGGACGGCGGTACTCTTGCGCAGCTTGCGCGACGAGGACGTGGTCCAATTGCGGTTCGACGATTCCGGCGCGGTGCTGATCGAGGGAGAATCGATCGGCAAGCTCGAAGGATTTCATTTCTCGCCAGATCCACGCGCCGATGGAATCCACCTGCGTACATTGAGGGCGGCGGCGCTGAAAGGCCTTGAAGTCGCGTATGCCGAACGGGCCACACAACTGGCGATGGCCGGCGATTCTGACTTTAGTCTGAGCGAACATGGACGTATTTGGTGGGACGGGGCCGTGGTCGCAAACCTCGTGCGCGGCAACGCAGCGCTCGATCCCGGCTTTGTCCTCGTCTGCGACGAAGAACTAAGAAACGAATTTCGAGAGGCGATCGCGGCGCGCTTGAATGCATGGCTTTCCGGATGGATGGAAGCACGCCTCGCACCGTTGGTTGCGTTGCGCGATGGCGCCGATGCGAAATCCGGTAGCCCCCATGCGCTTCCTGCGCCGGCTCGCGGCATCGCCCACCAGCTTTGCGAGGGTTTCGGCTCGCTAGAGAGACGACTCGCGATCCTGCCGCCGGACTTGCAGCCTGCTCAGATTGCGCTGCGGCGCTTTGGCGTGCATTTCGGCCGCCATTCCATTTTTCTGCGTCGCCTGCTGCGCCCGGATACTGCCGGGCTGCTCGCGCTGCTATGGTGCGTGTGGACGGGACAGCGGCGGATTCCCGCTCCGCCCGCTGCGGGGCTGACATCGTGCGAACCTGAAGGATGGCAGCCGGAGGGATTTCTCGCGGCGGCTGGGTTTCGCCGCATGGGCTCCCGCGCCGTTCGACTCGACATCATCGAACGTCTGGAAACGGTGCTGGAGAGGGCGACGCGAGATGGAGCAACCGCGAAAACCGTCCAGCCAGATCTCGTTTCTCTTCTTGGCACAAGCGTTGAAGAACTGGATGACATCCTGGCGAACATGGGCTGGACTCGAACCCCCGTCGGGGAGGTCGCCTCAGGCGTCACCGTTTGGCGGCGACAACGTTCGCGCCAACTCCAGAATGGGATTGGCGCTAAGAACATCCCCGTTTCGCGGGTCCCGGAATCGCCCTTTGCCGAGCTGGCCGCCTTGATTGCGGCAGACTGAACCGATGGCCGAGCACGTTCGCATCGACAAATGGCTCTGGCACGCACGTTTCTACCGTTCTCGCGTGAAGGCGCAAGAAGCTGCATCATCCGGGCTTATCCGGTTGAATGGTGTACGCGTCCAGAAGCCCAGCGCCGACGTTCGTCCCGGCGACGTCGTGACCCTGCCGCGCGGCTGCGAAATATTGGCGGTGCGAATCGAGGAAATCGTCGCACGGCGCTCGAGCGCTGCTGAGGGCCAGAGGCTCTACAAGATTCTGCCCGAGCCTTCTTGATCCCCCTGCCCCAGCGTCCTAATGGACGGCTGGGGCGCGCGTTGCTGTGCCCCGGGAGCACATCATGACTTACGTCGTCGTCGAAGCCTGCATCAAGTGCAAATACATGGACTGCGTAGAGGTCTGTCCGGTCGATTGCTTCTACGAAGGCGAAAACATGCTCGTGATCGATCCCGATGTGTGCATCGACTGTGGAGTGTGCGAACCTGAATGTCCGGTGGAGGCCATCAAGGCTGACACCGAAAGCGGGCTTGAGCGGTGGCTCGCATTGAACGCGGAATATGCAAAAACGTGGCCCAACATCACGCAAAAAGGCACACCGCCCGCAGATGCCAAGGAATTTGACCAGGTCGGCCAAAAGTACGAGACGTACTTTAGCGAAAAACCCGGTTCTGGCTCGTGAAAGCAACGCCCTGCCCGCCCGGGGTTGGCCGCTCGGGTCGGGTTCGCATGCGTCAACTTCGTGAAATAATTGATCAATTCTAACATTTCGGCTAGAAATGACGATATTTCAAAAGGTTGGGTGATTTCGCCTTCACAAATACAGACACTCGTGCTAGGGTAATGTATCGGCATGGAGGGCGCATTGCGTCCTTGGGAAAGGCTGCCCGGAACCCGCCTCTTCCACGATTTACGGGCCGATAGTTGCCGATCCGAGGAAGCGGGAACGTTTTGCGATGCAGCGAAATTGCCGGGTGCTGCCAGGCTGAAATCCGAAGGGTGCGTGATGTTCAAAACGAATGAAGAAATGACGCCGTCCAAGAAGAAGATTCCCGCGAACTCGAACAGAAAGCTCGACTTCAAGGCGAATGATCACGTTGTCTACCCTACCCACGGCGTGGGCCGCATCACGCGGGTAGAGGAGCAAGAGGTCGCAGGCGCCAAACTGGAACTGTTCGTCATCAATTTCGATAAGGACAAGATGACGTTGCGCGTGCCCACCGCGAAGGCCAAGGCGGTCGGGATGCGCAAGCTTTCTTCTCCCGACGTCGTGGCCACCGCCCTCAATACGCTCAGAGGGCGTGCCCGCATCAAGCGGACCATGTGGAGCCGACGGGCGCAGGAGTACGAAGCCAAGATCAATTCAGGCGATCTGGTTTCCATCGCGGAGGTCGTTCGCGATTTGCATCGCGCGAGCGGCCAGCCCGAGCAATCCTATTCGGAGCGGCAACTATACGAAGCGGCTCTCGCACGAATGGCACGGGAAGTGGCCGCCGTCGAACGCATCGACGAGCAGGACGCGGTCAAGCGCGTGGAAACCGTGCTGCTCAAAAAGGCCGCCTGACGCCTCTCGCGGTTGCGTCGCTAGGCCGGAGGCTTGGCGTCTTCGATCATCTCGATGTCCTCGGGAATCGCAATCTCGACCTCGGGGCGAATGTGGCGCTCGATCCAGCCCCGAACTCGCAACGTGTGACCTGCATAGCTGAGAGGATCGACGCCCGTTTGCCGGAAGGCTTTCAGGTCGCCCGGTGAAATCGTTGCGACGAATTTGTTGGTCGAATCGACTCGAAAATCGAGATACACCCGCCCACCTCTTCTGGTCACCGAGACAACTCGCCCCTCGACGATCTGGAACGTCCCGATCGCGTCGGCAGCTTGAGCGGGTGTGCGGACGCCGTAGGCGCGCTCCGCCCATATCCCGATCTTTCGGGCCCGCGCATCTCCTTCGGCCTTGTAGAGATCCCGGGCGCATTCGCGCCTGTCGGGCGCGATCGAGACGCGCGCCAGGCCCCGCTGCAAAAGCGTCAGCTGTAGCCATAATTCGCGCGGACCGTCCTGCACGAATATCTGCGCGCGCACGCGTCCATAACGGTCTTGCGCCGGCGCTGCCGTCGCCAAAACGACCTCTCGCCCTGAAACAAGCTTGCCCAGCTCCGATATGGCCAGTCCGGCCGGCAAATCCGGCGCATGATCGAGGGACCCGGCCGGCAGCAGGACGCTCTCAAGATGCGCCGCGCGGCTATCCGCGAGCGCGAGAACGCCGTTTTTCGCGATCGCCGTCACGCGTGCATGCGAGCGTTCAAAGTCAGAGGTGCAGGTAGCAGCGACCCGGGCGTTGGAAATCGTGCCTTCGCCTAGGGCCACAAGCGCAAGGAGCAGGCAGCGCGTCGGCAAGCGTACCAATCGTGGCTTGGTAATCACTCACAGACCTTTCCTGCCAAATTCACCTGATGTTGATTGGCCATTTGCTCGATTTCGTGGCAAGCTTTGATTCAGAGTTGCGGAAGACGAACATGGATCGCCGGTACTATGTGATGAAAGCGTCAATCTTCGTGCTTGCTGCCGTGATTGCGGTAACTTGCGGTGCGCTGCAGGCACCGCGCCATCCGATGCAGGATGCCCATTATCAGGCTGCCGTCATGATGCAGGCTACGATTCACGCGACGGAGGCGAAGGCTGCTGCGGCTCTTGTCCATCTGTTCGCCCGCGTAGGGCGCGCCGCGCTCTGATCGTCGGGGGCAATTCTAGCACCGTGCGTAAAAATCGATGCCCGACGCATCGGCGCTTCGCGAGATGATTCCGCGCGCACGCAGACAATTGAGATGCGCGAGGCTTTCGCCTGTCGCCATCAGATAGTTTCCGCTCGTGATACGGCTCCGAAAAAGGGCGGCGAAGCAATCGATCGCTCGCTGAGGCTCGGCGCACAATTCGACAAGCCTTTCCATGTTCCATTCATGCTCACCGATAAGCTCCGCCAGCCGGACTGACGCGCCGCGAAACGGCTCGTTGTGAGACGGCAGGACAAGCACGTCTGGCGGAAGGAGCCGCTTCAGTTTCGTGCAGGAATCGAGCCAATCCTGCAAAGGATTCGCCTCAGGCTCGGTGGGAAAGACGCTCACATTGGACGATATGCGCGGCAGGATCTGGTCGCCTGAAATGAACAACTTGTCTTCTTTGCACCAGAGGCAGGCATGCTCCGGCGCGTGACCGCGCCCCACCACGACTTCCCAGACGCGGGAACCGATCGCGATTTGGTCGCCGTCGCGGATTCGCCGGTATGAATTGGGCAGCCTGAAAACGCCGCGCCCGAATCCGCCAAACCGTGACCGATAGTCCGCAAGTGCATCGTCGGGAAACCCGGCCGCCCGATAAAACCGCACGCCCTCTTCGGGCGCTTCCTGGCCGGTGTCCGCAACCAAGTTGCGGCACATGAGATAATCGGTTCGCGACATCCACAAATCGACGTCAAATCGGCGCACGAGCCAGCCGGCCAGCCCGACGTGGTCGGGATGAAGATGCGTGACGATTACGCGCCGCACCGGACGATCTTCCATCACGTCCGCAAACAGCTTCTTCCACGCTTCGGCCGTCGACTCGTCGCGAATTCCCGTGTCGACGATCGTCCAGCCGCCCTCGTCTTCCAGCAGCCACAAATTGATGTGATTAAGCTGGAACGGTAGTCGCATGCGCACCCAATGGACGCCGGGCGCCACGACCAGTGTTTCACCAAGCTCCGGTCGCGCCGTGAATGGATAGTCCAAATTCCGGCCCGGCCGGGCTGGAGGCCCGTTCTCCGACACGCAATACCCTCGCTGAAGGCCAATCGAAACGACTATGCGACACGCTCGATGTCCGTCAAGCCGTTTGGGAATAAATGGGCCCTGATGCTCGTCGTTCCAGTGCGAGCACCAGGTCGGCAAGTCGAATTTTCGCCGCTGCCGGCGCAACGATTGTGTTTGCGCCGAAAGAGGAATTCAATTCCCCGATAGCCAACCACCGCGGTGACCCGCCTGCACGCGAGGAAATCACAGATGCGCCGGTTTGAAATAACCGTTCTGTCGTTGGGGATTCTTCTCTCGGCCATGTTTCCGGCTGCTGCCCAGAGTGTTTCCAAGGATCCGGTCCGCGCGCCGAACGATGCGTACGAAGTAGATCCTCATGGCCACACACAAGTGCTGTTCTCGATCCTGCATCTTGGGCTCACTGACTATTATGGACGGTTCGACAAGGTCTCCGGCACACTCAACTACGATGGAAATCAACCGGAGCGCAGCTCTCTCTCGATCACGATCGACACGAGCAGTGTCAATACGCCGAGCGATCGCCTGACCGGCGAATTAAAGGGGATGTCGGTCTTCAATACCCAGCAATTTCCAACAGCGAACTTCAAATCCACCGCCGTCACACGCACCGGGCCGGATACCGGCCGCGTCGCAGGACTGCTCACGATCGGGAACGTCACAAAGCCCGTGACCCTCGATGTCACCTTCAACGGCGGCGAACAGAACCCGATGGGCAATGGCTACGCGCTGGGTTTTCGCGCCACGGCAACCATCCGTCGCAGCGATTTCGGCCTGAACGCGATGAGTTGGTCGACGTATGTCGGCAACGATGTGCATCTGATCATTGAAGCGATGTTCGACCAGCAGAAAAGCTAGACATGCCGCTGGCCAACACGCGCGCACGCTACGGAATCGTTGCGATGACGCTTCATTGGCTTATTGCGGGTGCAGTCATCCTAAATATCTGCCTCGGACTCTACATGGTACAGATATTGTCGGATCAGGACCCGGCACGATTTGCTGTCGTTCAGTTCCACAAATCGGTGGGCTTGAGCGTTCTCGTCCTGAGCCTCATCAGGCTGGGTTGGCGGCTCGTCAATCCGGTTCCGCCGCTCCCCTCGTCGATAAGTCCCTGGCTGAAGACAGCGGCACACGGAACGCACTACCTGCTTTATTTTTTAATTATTGCCGTTCCGCTTACGGGGTGGGCGCTTATATCCGCCTCGCCGCTGGGCCTGCCGACCAGCTATTTCGGCACCTTCCATTGGCCGCACATTCCGTTCCTCGCCGACCTGCCGCGCGCCCAGAAAAGACCTCTCCAGCACGAATTCGCACTCCTGCATATCTATCTCGCATTCTCGGCGATCCTTCTCATCCCGATTCATGTGGCGGGTGCGCTCTACCATCAATGGCGCGGTGAGGATGTGCTGCGCCGCATGCTGCCCGGAACGCGGATTGCGAGAGAAACATGAGACGTATCTTCCTTGCGATCGTCGTGCCTGCTCTTCTTGCGGCTGTTCCGGCACGCGCCGCTCATTGGACGGTGGACTACGCAAAGAGCCGTCTCGGATTTACCGTCCAGTGGAGCAACGAGCCGTTCTCCGCATCCTTTGCGCGATGGAACGCGGATGTCGATTTCGATCCCGCCGACCCTGTGCATGGAAAAGCCGTCGTAACGATCGATCTCGCCAGCGAGACATCGGATGAGCCCGATTTCGACAGCGGGCTAAAAGGCGCGCAGGGATTTGAAACGTCGAAATTACCTGTCGCGCGATTCGCTTCGAAGCGCTTCGTCCGCAAATCTGGCAACAATTATCTGGCGGAGGGTGTGCTTTCGCTTCACGGCATTTCGCGTGATATTGAATTGCCCTTCACGCTTGCTATTTCCGGACGCTCGGCCCATGTGACCGGATCGGCCCATGTGCTTCGTACCGATTTTGGATTGGGCAACGACACATGGTCTGCCCCCTCGCTGGTTTCGCACGACGTTTCGATTAATGTCGATCTCACTGCGACACAATAGATATCGCGGAACGCGCGCGAGGACCACGCAGCTTGTGCCGACGTGAGCGCATGCGTCCAGAAGGCAAATGCCGAATCGATCGCGCGCGCTGCTGCGATTCTGCGCCGGGGTGGGCTCGTCGCATTTCCCACCGAGACGGTGTACGGGCTCGGCGCCGACGCTGCCAATGATGAGGCCGTAGCCGCCATCTTCGCAGCAAAACGACGGCCGCAGTTCAATCCTCTGATCGTTCACGTGCGAAATCTCGAACACGCGCGCGAGTTCGCGGACTTCAACGCTCAAGCCCAATCCCTGGCAGAGGCGTTCTGGCCGGGGCCATTGACGATGGTGTTGCCGCGACGTCCACGTGCGTGCGTTTCCCTGCTGGCCAGTGCCGGCCTGGACTCCATCGCCCTGCGCGTTCCTGCTCACCCCACGGCGCACCTACTCCTGCGTGAATCCGGACTGGCGATCGCAGCCCCGAGCGCCAATCCCTCCGGAAGCATCAGCCCGACGACTGCAGCACACGTGGCCGAAAGTCTTGGCGGGTCAGTGGACCTTGTGCTCGACGACGGCGCTGCCACCTTGGGTATTGAATCCGCTATTGTCGGCTTTGCCGAATTCGGGCCGCTGCTTCTGCGGCCAGGAGCGCTGGCGCGCGCGAAAATCGAAGCGCTGGTTGGAAGACTTCAAGCTCCAACTGGCGAAACCATCGTCTCACCGGGACAATTGACCAGCCACTATGCGCCGCGCGCCGAGCTGCGCCTTCACGCACGGACAGTTGGTTGCGGAGAAGCCTTGCTCGCGTTCGGTCCAGAGATACCGATGGGCGTGCAGCTGATCCGCAATCTCAGCCCATCCGGCAATGTCCGGGAAGCGGCGGCCAATCTCTTTGCGATGCTTCGAGAACTCGACGCATCGGACTGTCGTTGCATTGCCGTCATGCCCATCCCCGAACATGACTTGGGCGAGGCAATCAACGATCGCCTGCGCCGCGCCGCAGCAAGGAGGAATGGCTGAACGATGACAGCCTCGGCTGAAACGATCGAGCGACTCAAACAAGCCGTCGGACCAGATGGCTTCAGCGATGACGTTTCGGAACTGAAACCGCATCTCACCGAATGGCGCGGGAAATATCGCGGTTGCACACCGTTGATGCTGAAGCCGCGAACAACGGCGGAAATTGCCGCAATTTTATCCATTTGCAATGAAACCCGCACGCCGGTGGTACCACAGGGAGGCAACACCGGACTCGTCGGAGCTCAGGTGCCCTTCAATGGCGAGATACTGCTCTACCTTGGACGCATGAACGGCATTCGCAATATCGACGTCGATGACATGACCGCCATCGCAGAGGCGGGCGTCGTATTGGGCGAATTTCAGCGCGCCATCAGCGTCTCCGGCGCGTACTTTCCCCTGAGCCTCGCCGCCGAGGGCTCGGCCACGCTGGGAGGCAATCTTTCGACCAACGCCGGTGGGACCAACGTTCTGCGTTACGGCTCCGCGCGCCAACTCGTGCTGGGCGTCGAAGTCGTCTTGGCCGACGGGCGCGTGCTCGACCTGCTGCGCGTCCTCCACAAGGACAACACAGGCTACGACTTGAAACAGCTCTTCATTGGCGCCGAGGGCACGTTGGGCGTAATCACTGCCGCAGCGCTAAAACTTTTCCCGAAGCCCGTGAACCGCGAAACGGCGTTTGTTGCCGTGCGCGATGCCAATGCGGCAGTGGAATTGTTGCGCCTGCTTCAAAATGAGACTGGCGGCCTGATCTCCGCCTTCGAGCTCCTTCCCCGCATCGGACTCGAACTGGTGCTCGCGCACATTCCTCGGACACGGGATCCGCTCACCACCCCTTCGCCCTGGTACGTGTTGGTAGAAGCAGAGAGTGCGTCCGCGATTCCGCTGAGGGCAATTGTTGAGCAAGCCTTTTCCGCCGCCCTCCATTCCGGTCTCGTCACGGATGCAACACTGGCGTCCAGCGAGAATCAGCGCGGCGCCCTCTGGCGGTTGCGCGAAAGCATGTCGGAAGCGCAGAAGCTCGAGGGCGCATCGATCAAGCACGACATTTCCATTCCCGTCCACGCGATCCCGGCGTTTCTCGCGCAAGGCACCGCCGCCGTCAAAGCGTTGATTCCGGAGGTCAGACCCGTGTCCTTCGGGCACATCGGAGACGGCAACATACATTTCAACTTCAGCGCGCCCAAGGGCGGAAGCGATCCGCAATTCCTGTCCCGATGGGAAGAAGTTTCACGCATCGTGCACGATATCACCCATGGTCTCGGCGGTTCGATTAGCGCAGAACATGGAATTGGCGTCATGAAGCGCGATGAAATCGTCCGTTACAAAGGTGCCACGGAACTGGACGTCATGCGCACGCTGAAACGGTCCCTCGATCCCAACAACATATTGAATCCGGGAAAAGTGCTGCAGATTTAAGGAACCGCGCTAATCGCCGAAGCGAATGCGCGCGAACCTCCTACGCCGCTTTTGTTAGCACGGGTTCTCCGGCCGTTGGCCTGGCGGCGGCAATCAGGGTCAGGTGGGGCGATTTGGCGATCTGACGGTACGAAGCCGCGCTCACGCGAGCGGTAATAAGCGTGGCCGCGTATGGCAGACTCTGGATTGCCAGCATGGTTGTCCAAAGCGTGGATGCCTTATCGTCGAACCCGCGCACGAACATCATCGCCATCGTGGCCAGAACGCACAACGCAAACAGGCTGGTTTCCTGCCAGGTCAGGCGCAATACTTCCTTGAGAAAAGCGGGGTTCTGGCATTTTGGCGTTCGCAGGAAGGGTTTCCGCGACGTGAATATTCCGGCAAGGACTGCTTTGCCGACCGTGTGTGTCAGCGCAAGTCCGGCCGTCGAGGCCAGGACCGCACCGTACATGCCCGACCCGACCTTCTGGGGATAGAGCAGCAACGTTTTCAGTGTCTTGGCGCTGAAAAGAGCGATGGCAGCTGCCGAAAGCGCCCCCATCGGCACATCGAAATAGTTGGGAGCAATCGTCATCATCGCGGTCCAGATCAGCGCGAACAGCGTCACGATCAATCCCAGCCCATCGGAAATCCACGGCAGCCAGCCGCAGAGAAACTGGTAGCGCTGCTCCCACGTCAGCGCGCTGCGCCCGAGGAATATCGCCCGCGCATGACGCTTCATGATCTGCATCGCGCCATAGACCCAACGGTGGCGCTGGCCCATGAAGGCGCCAAGTGTGTCCGGCGTAAGGCCTTTGCCCATGCTCTGCGGTATGTACGCGGCGCTGTAGCCCGCCTCAAAGAGTTTGAGCCCGAGTTCGGTATCCTCGGTGATGCACCAGGCGCTCCATCCGCCCACGCTTTCGAGAACGTCCCTGCGCACGATCGTCATCGTGCCGTGCTGGATGATCGCATCGTGCTCGTTTCGCTCCACCATGCCGATATGGAAGAAGCCGCGATATTCCTCGAAGCACATCTTCTTGAATACGCTTGCGCTACCGTCGCGATAGTCCTGCGGTCCCTGAACCAGCGCCACTTTCGGTGAGGCGAAGAACGGCAAGGCGCGGCGAAGCCAGTAGGGCTCCACCTGGTAGTCGCTGTCGATGACGGCAATGTAGTCCGCCTGTCTGTCGCTCAGCCGCAATGCTTCGTTGAGAGCGCCCGCCTTGAAGCCTTTCACCCCCTCCAGATGATGAAAATGAAATCTTGGGCCGAGTTCCTCACAATGCGCCTCGACAGGCCGCCAAACCTCGGCATCCACTGTATTGTTGTCGAGCACGACGACTTCGAAATTGTCGTAATCCAGATGCGAAAGCGCATCCAGCGTTGCGATCACCATCGCGGGAGGCTCATTGTAGCAGGGAACGTGAACGGAGATCCGCGGCTGGCGCTCCGGAATGGCGGCGCGCAACACGCGCCGCTCGACGCGCCACAAGGTTGAGGCGAGCTCGATGCCCTCGGTGAGGATGACGGCCGCGGCAAGGAGCACCAGGGGGATCATCGCCAGGGTCATGGCAAGGTCGCTCGGCTGGATGTATTCGAGCGTGCTCGCATCGAGCAGCACGAGTAGTCCGGTGGAGACAAAACCAACGAGCGCACCCATGACGATATAGCCGGGCTGTCGAACCCGGGGCATTCGGCCGAGAATGAGAAGGCCTAGAAGCAGCGACAACAATGCCGCACCGGACGCGTAGCTTCTCCAGGCCGGGAACGAGCGCAGCATTCCGGTAAAAGAGAATTTTGGATCGCCGTTGGCGTCGAAGAGGCCCCAATAAGCGCCAACGGCGCCCTCATGACTGCCCTTCCAAGGCTGGTCGTAGGCCTCGAGGAGATAGTAGTCGTAGCCCTTCTCCAGCGCGAGCTGGACGAAGCCGCGGATGAAATAGGCCTGTTCGGCCGGCGACGCTTCAGCGGCCTTGTGCGCGCGTCCGGCCGAGGGCCAGCCAACTTCTCCGATGACGATCGGCTTGTCGGGAAATTCTTCCTGCACGTCGGCGTAGAACCGCTGGAGGGAACCGAGCGAGCGGTGAACGGGCACGCCCTCCCAATATGGAAGGAGATGAATGGTTATGAAATCGACGTACTGGCCGATCTCGGGATTGAGCAGCCATTGCGACCACGTCTCGGCTGTGGAGACCTTGATGCGATTGGGCAGGGCGGCGCGTACACGGCGAATGTATTCGTTCAGCTGATCGGCGCCGACATAGCCAAACAGAATGGCTTCGTTGCCGACAAAGACGCGATCGACCACCCGCCGATTGGCGAGCGCCACCCGGATGCCCTTGTCGATCTCCTTTTCGTTTTCTTCGAGATCGGGCCCGATCCACAGGCCGAGCGACACCGTCATGCCGTACCGGCGGGCGATCTCCGGCACCCGGTCCAGGCCGTTGGCGACGGTATAGGTCCGCACCCGTGCGGTAATCTGCGAGATCTGGGCCAGGTCCCGGTCGATCTGCTCGGGCGAGGTCCAGTCATGATCCTTCTTGGTGAAAAGGTGGCTGGGATTGTAGGCGATGCCGCGGACCTGGCCGTCCCAGTCGGGCGCGATGACGGCGTAGTCCTGGCTCGCCCAGAAAAGGGCGCTGGCGCCGACAACAAGCAGCAGCGCGACGGCTATGCGCACGTTCCCGCGCGAGAGACCGCGGCGCCATATCCCGATCATGCCGGACTCAGCTCCCGCTCGCTTATCGCTCTAAACGCCGGAGACGACGAAGTCGTCGCCGTTCGATTTCATCATAGCACGGTTGCGGACGATTTGTGCGGCCGCTCCACAAAGGCGCGGCCCGCCGCTATTGAGAATTCTGATCCTGTCTCTCGTCCTTGGGGGGGGGCATGACCTTGACCAGCTCCAGATCGAAGACGAGCGTCTGGTCCGGTGGAATTACGCCGCCTCCGGCTCCGCGCGAGCCATAGGCAAGACCGGCCGGAATCACCAACTCCCAATGATCGCCTTCCTTCATGATTTCGAGAGCTTCCGTCCAGCCTGGAACCAGCTTGTTGACGACAAAATTGGCGGGCAGGCCGGGCTCGGTCTGGTCGAATACCGTGCCGTTGATAAGACTGCCCTTGTAGTAGACGTCGACCGAATCGAGAGCACCGGGCCGTTTGCCGAAACCATTACGGATGATGCGGTACTGCAGTCCGCTCGGCCTTATGATCACGCCCGGCTTTTTCGCATTGGCCGCGAGGAACGCCGCGTTGACCTGCTGGCTGAGGGAAGTGTCGGCGGCGAGCGCCGGTGAAAGGACAAGACAGGCCATGACCGTGGCCAAAAGGGCTGCGAAGCGCGGCATACAGCGATACTCCATTCCTGGATTGGGCCTTGCGCGCCCGGCGATCGCCAAAGCGAGGTTTGCAGGCGGATACTCGCTTATCATGCCAGACAGGGAGTGCAAAACCCGGAATTCATGGCAATTTCGTCATTTCATTCTTGCGACGAAAGCTGAGCCATGAACCACGAGCGGAATCCCGGCCAAATTGTTCTGGGCGTGGGCGCCGTGGTGTGGAACGACGAAGCAGAGGTCCTGCTGATCCGCCGCTCCAAGCCGCCTCGACTCGGCGAGTGGAGCTTGCCCGGCGGCAAGGTCGAATTCGGTGAAACTCTCCGTGCCGCATTGCTGCGCGAAGTGCGCGAAGAGACCGGTCTCGATGTCCAGATTGTCGACCTTCTCGACACTGCCGAGATTATTTTCGATGCCGAGGCAGGCGCCGACGACGCGCACTTCGTGCTGGTCGATTTCACCGTACGCGCCGTTTCGGGAACGCTCGCCGCCGGCTCGGATGCCGACGACGCGCGCTGGTTCTCGCTGGACGCAATCGCAGACCTTCACCTCTGGAGTGAAACGCGCCGCGCCATCGAACGGAGCGCGGCAATACATTTAACACGCCGGTAGGCGTATGCCGAACAAAACACACGAGGTCTCGCAATGTATGCTCCATTCGATCTTTCGGGGAAGGCAGCGCTCATCACCGGTGGGAATGGTGGCATCGGTCTCGGGATGGCGGAGGCGCTGGCCCAGGCGGGCGCGGATCTCGTCATTTGGGGCACCAACGAAAAAAAGAACGCGGAAGCAAAAGCCAAGCTTTCCGCTTACGGGCGGCGCGTGTTCACGCGCCGGGTCGACGTGGCGCATGAAGCCGAAATCGTCGATGGCATGCGCGCTTCCATTGCCGAAGTGGGACGCCTCGATTCGGTCTTCGCCAATGCGGGAATTGGAAAAGCCGAAACGTCATTCCTGGAAATCACGGCAGAGTCGTTCCGCCGGATCGAATCGGTGAACGAGGAAGGTGTTTTCTTCACGCTGCGCGAGGCCGCCAAGCACATGGTCGAGCGCGCGAAGGCAGGTGACGCCGGCGGCTCCCTCATCGGTGTGGCGAGCCTTGCGGGCATCGAAGGTGCGGCTCGCAATCAGCACTATGCGGCGACCAAAGGCGCCGTGATTTCTATGATGCGCGGGATCGCGGTCGAGCTTGCGCGCTACGGCGTGCGCGCCAACACGATTGCGCCGGGTTGGATTGCCACGGACATGACCGCGCGCGCCCAGGCCATGCCGGTCTTCCAGGAGAAAGTGATCTCGCGCGTGCCAATGCGGCGTTGGGGCCGGCCCGGGGATTTCGGGGGCATCGCCGTCTATCTCGCGAGCGACGCCTCCGCCTATCATTCCGGTGACACCTTTGTCATCGACGGGGGTTACGCCGTATTCTGAAGCGATGTGAGAGGAACAATTTTCGCGAGTGGGTTCGGCTACATTCTCGGCGGAACTTCAATCCCGAGAAGATCGAGCACCTTCACAAGAACACGAAGCGTCAGCTCGCAGAGGCCAAGCCGGGCTGCGCGCAGATCGGTGCTGGTTTCCGACATGATGTGATGTGCCGCATAAAAGCGGCTGAATTCCTGCGCGAGCGCGAACGCATAGTCGCAGAGCATGTTCGGTGCACGCCGGGTTTCCGCATTGGCCATCGCGTCGGTCAAAGAGGTGAGCGCGAGCAGCAATCGGCGTTCTTCCGCCGAGCGGACTGCGGGCGCCGAGCGAGTGTATCCTTCGGCGACCGCCTTACGCAGAATCGACTGAATCCGGACGGCTGCGTATTGCAGATAGGGTCCGGTCTTGCCCTCGAACCGGGTGAAGCGCGCCAGATCGAAAATGTAGTCGGACGTTCGGAAATTCGAGAGGTCCGCAAACTTGATGGCCGCAAGACCGACAGCCTTGGCAATCTCCGCGCGCTCCTGTGGCGGATATGCCGCCGCAAGCCCCTGTTCCTGAAGGCGCAGCCCGGCTTCCTCGGTCGCCATGGCAATCAGCTCGTAGAGCTTCATCACGCCGCCCGCGCGCGTCCTGAACGGCTTGCCGTCAGGACCATTCACGGTGCCGAAACCGGCATGTTCGAGTTCCGCGCTGCCATTCAGCCCAGCTTTGCGCGCCGCCCGGAACACCTGCTCGAAATGCATGTGCTGCCGCTGGTCCACGACGTAGAGAATGAGATTCGGGTCGTGCGAACGCACACGGTCCACGATGGTAGCGAGATCCGTCGTCCCGTAGAGCACGGCGCCATCGGATTTCTGGAGAATTAGCGGCGGAATTTCTTTCCGGTCGCCAGGCTCGCTCACGAGAATGATGAGCGCGCCCTCACTCAGCTCCGCGAGATGGCGCGCCTTGAGATCTTCGATCATTGGCGCGATCAGTGGATCGACATCCGCCTCGCCCTTCCAGAGATCAAATACGACCCCGAGGCTCGCATATTCGCGCTTCAGACCCTGTTCGGAGACGTTGAAGAAGTGGCGCCACAATGCGCGATAGCCTGGCCTCCCCGCCTGCAGCTCCGCCGTCGCCGCGCGCGCCTCTTCGAGGCGTGCAGGATCGGATTTGCATGCTGAAGCTGCTGCGGGATAAAGCTCCTCGAGCTGTTCCATCGTAATGGGCGAATCGTTCGGATAAGGCCCTGTGAATTTCGGATCGAAGTAGATGGGCGCAATGCCTCTTCGCCCGATCTCGGCAATGAGTTGTCCCATCGGCAAACCCCAATCGCCGAGATGCACGTCACTCAGCACGCGCCAGCCATTAGCGCGGAAAAGACGCTGCAGGGAATCGCCGATGATCGAAGTGCGCAGATGGCCCACATGCATGGGCTTGGCGACGTTGGGTCCGCCAAAATCGATCACGAGAGTCTTGTTCCGGCCCGTTTCCGGTGCGCCCAGCCCCACTTCGGCCGTCATCGCGGCCACTCGCCGGGCGAGCGCGTCGTCCGTCACATCGAGATTGAGGAATCCGGGGCCGGCGACTTCAACTTTCGCGAAAACCTCTTCACCGCGCAGACGCGCGGCAATGCGGTCGGCGATGGCACGCGGAGGCGACTTTGCGAGCTTTCCGGCGGCCAGCGCGCCCGTGNNAACTGCGCCAGATCTCCGCGATCCGAGACCTGCACCGCGCCAAGCGTCGAATCGAATCCTTCCGTGGCGAACGCCCGCCCCGCGATCGCCGACAATTCCGCCGTCAGCGGCGTCATGATCCGTAGTGCCCGCTTTGCCGGTTATACTTGAGCTGCTCCCTGGTGAGCTGCAAGCCGACGAGCACTTGATAATCGTAGGGCTGCTTGTCCTTGTCGGTGTGCAAGGTTGCCGACTCGACGTGTTCACTCGCGGTTGCCGTCGTCTGGCCTGGTGCGAAGACGATGGCGACGGAATAATTTCGCCGTGCCAGAATACGCTCGCTGCCTACGGTAACGGCAACGAAATACGGAATAGTGTAATGCGCCTCTCCGCCGCTCGGCGGGCGCGTGACACGGAAGGAGACGTCCAGTCTGGAGTCCGCAGTGTGTTCCTTCTTGTCAATGTCGCAAGTGCCGGTGACACCGGTGATCTCCGCCGTGTATAACACGTTCGAAGGATCCTCCGCGGTTCCGGGCCGAAATATCGTCTGGATTGCCGCATCGGTGATGCCTGTGATCGTGGGGCAGTCCCCGGTCTTGTCGCTGGAGCAGCCCGCGGTGACCAGCCCAACAAGAAGTACCAAAACGCGGCCATGGTTGGAGATGTGCATGTGAACAGCGATCAATCTGGATTATGAGGGCGGTCGTGCACTAAAATGGTTCATGGACTTTTCGACGGCACCCGACAAACGGGATTTCCATGCCGCCATTTCGCCCGTGAAGGAGATGCCCTGAGCCGTACCCAACCCCGTACCTCTGTTTGACATTTCCGATGCCGAAGTCGAAGTCGACTTCTCGGCCCAGCTTTCCGAAAACAGCGCGGCAATCTAGCGAAGCAAATCGAACATGCAAAGGCGAAACCACAAAGGCGCCCGTTTGTGTGCCGAACGCTCAAACATCCGCCTGACGCGCAGCTTTCGGATTTGAGGGCGCCGTGGCCGTCTATACGGACATCGCGTTCGACGACCTTGGAGTCATGCTCGCCGAATACGACATCGGAGCGCCCAGACGCTTCAAGGGCATCGCCGAAGGTATCGAGAATTCCAATTTTCTACTGCAGACCGATCGCGCCACCTACATCCTCACGCTGTACGAAAAGCGTGTCAGCGCAAGGGATCTCCCGTTTTTTCTGGAACTGCTCGAGCATCTGGCCGCGCACGGCATCGCCTGTCCCGTGCCCGTGCGCTCGCGCAGCGGCGCGCAATCGACGACGATCAAGGGCCGGCCGGCCGCTCTTCTGACGTTTCTCGACGGACTGTCGCTCAGCCGCCCGCGTCCAAATCACTGTGCGGCCGCGAGCGCGGCTCTAGCCGCATTGCACCGCGCGGGCGCCGATTTCGCGCGGACGCGCAGCAATAATTTCTCCCTCCACGGATGGCGTCGGCTCGCCGACGCCATTCTTCCGCGTGCCGACAGTGTCGCAGACGGACTCGCGCAACTGATCGAATTCAATCTTGCGGCGGTGGAAAAAATGTGGCCGAGCGATCTGCCCTCCGGCATCATCCACGCCGATCTGTTTCCGGACAATGTGCTGTTCCTTCACGACAGGGTGTCGGGCCTGATTGATTTCTATTTCTCCTGCCATGATTTCCTTGCCTACGATGTCGCAATAATGCTCAACGCTTGGTGCTTCGACCCCGACGGCAGCTTTAACCGCACGAAATCCCGGAGCCTGATCTCGGCATACGCAAACGCGCGCCCTCTCACGCCTCGCGAGACCGCAGCACTTCCGATCCTGGCGCGGGGTGCGGCATTGCGATTCCTGCTCACCCGCCTGCAAGACTGGCTCGATCGCGACCCGGGAGTCCTTGCGCGCGCTAAGGATCCGCTTGAATTCGCAAATCATCTGCGTTTTCACGCGGGGGTTGATTCGCCGGCGGAGTACGGCGCGTGAACCGGCCAATCGTGGAGATATTCACGGACGGCGCGTGTTCGGGAAATCCCGGTCCGGGCGGCTGGGCCGCTATCTTGCGCTCCGGACCTCGCGAGAAGTCGATTTCGGGCGGCGAAAGAGCAACGACCAACAACCGCATGGAGATGACCGCCGCGATCCGGGGGCTCGAGGCGCTCAAGCTGCCATCCACGGTCACCATCTATACGGATTCGCGCTATCTGATGGATGGTGCGACGCTCTGGATGCAGCGCTGGAAGCTGAACGGCTGGCGGACCGCCGACAAGAAGGCAGTCAAGAACGACGATCTTTGGCGCGCACTCGATGCCGCAGGCGCACGCCATCGCCTCACCTGGAAATGGGTAGCCGGCCATGCCGGCCATCCGGAAAACGAGCGAGCCGACGCCCTCGCGCGCGCCGCGATCCCATCTGCGATCGGACGGTCATGATGCGGAAATGTTGTCGGCCCCCTGTGCCTCAGAGTTGCTGAAGCATGTGCTCCGCGCTGGAGACCGAATATGCGCCGGGCTCTTCGACGTTAAGCGTCTTTACCACGCCGTCGTCGACCAACATCGAAAATCTCTGGCTGCGCTTTCCCATCCCATACTTCGTGGCGTCCATTTCCAGACCAAGCGCGCGCGTAAAGTCGCCATTGCCGTCCGCCAGCATCATGACCCTGTCGCCCGCGTTTTGACTCTCGCCCCAGGCGCCCATGACGAACGCGTCATTGACCGACACGCAGGCAATCGCGTCGACGCCTTTGTTCCGCAGGTCGTCCGCATGCTGCAAATAGCCGGGCAGGTGCTTTGCCGAACAGGTCGGCGTGAAAGCACCCGGAAGTGCGAAGAGCGCGATCTTCTTGCCGCGAAACAGATCATCGGTCTTCACCGGTTGCGGTGCGCCACCCTTCATCTGCATCAGCGTCGCGGATGGAATTCTGTCGCCTGGCTTGATCGTCATGCTTCGTCTCCCTGTTGCCGGTCGGCGCCGCTTTTAGCCCACCCTTTGTGCAAGGCAAAGGGCGCGCACCCTGCCGCACGCAACCCGTCCTGCTCGGAATGTGCAGCCGGTTGTGGCGCGCGGCTCCCGGCATTGATAAACTCCGATTATGGTACGCCCTCAAATCATCGTAGGAGCGAAGGATTCCCGCGCAACGAGCGGCGAAAACTTTCTCGAAGGCAAGCTCCTGATCGCAATGCCAGGCATGGCCGATCCGCATTTCGAAAAGAGCGTGATCTTCATGTGCGCCCACTCTGCCGACGGCGCAATGGGGATCATGATCAACAAACCCGTTGCCGGACTGTCCTTTCATGACCTGATCAGCAAACTCGAGCTGAAAGTCACCCCGGAGACGCCCAACTTCCCGGTCCTCTATGGCGGACCGGTCGAAACGGGACGCGGTTTCGTCCTCCATAGCGGCGAATACGAAAGCTCCGAAGCCACCCTGCCCGTCTCGGAGGATGTATCGCTCACCGCGACATTGGACATTCTGAGGGCGATGGCGGATGGCCGCGGACCCCATCATGCCATATTCGCGCTTGGGTACGCCGGCTGGCAAGCTGGTCAGATCGAGGACGAGATCCGCCGCAATGGCTGGATNNGCGACAGCGATCCCGAAATTCTGTTCGACCAAGAGCTGGATGCGAAGTGGGCGACGGCGCTGCGCAAGCTCGGCATCAACGCCTCAGGCCTCTCCGCTCACACCGGACACGCCTGACAGGAACTCCGCGGAACCCATGTTTGCAGCAGGACGATGCGAGGCGACGAATACGGGTACATCGACGCGCGCAAGCGAATCGCCAAAATAGAAGCCCTGCGCATATTCGCAGCCGATTTCCCTAAGCAGTTGAATATCCCTTTCCGTCTCCACTCCCTCCAACACGACGACGCGCCCCAATTCATGGGTCAGGCGTACGATGGAGCGGAGCACCACTCCTCCCTCCGCATTCCCGGGCGTTTCGCGCGGCAGAAAGCTCTTGTCGATCTTGACCGTGTCAAACGGCACATTCTGAAGCTGACTGAGCGTCGACAGGCCCGTGCCGAAATCGTCGANNCAGCTCCAGCTTCAGCGTGCCGGGCTTCACCCCAGCGCTCGTGATCAGGCGCACCACAAAACGTTCGAATTCGTGTTCCTTGAGCTGCCGGTGCGAAACATTCACGCTCACGAACAGGGGCGGCTCCAGCGGCAAATCCTTCTGCCACTGGCCGAGATCGCCTGCCGCGCGCGACAGCGCAAAGCGCCCAAGCTCGGTGATGAGTCCGGTTTGCTCGGCATGGGCGATGAAATCGGACGGCGCGAGTTGCCCTCTTTCGGGGTGGTTCCAGCGCAAAAGCGCCTCGAAACCGGCGACCGACCCGTCGGTAAGACGCATGATGGGCTGATAGAAAAGCTCGAGATCTCCCCGCGCCAACGACTGGCGTAGCTCAGCTTCCAGTTCCATCTCGTCGGGCGGTCCAGAATTTTCCAGTTCGCGGCCGTACAGGCGGGCGCAGGCCCCCCCCTCGCGTTTGGCTTTCAGCAATCCCAACTCGGCGTTCTTGATCAGGTCGAAAGGATTCGCAGCGTCGCGGCCGAGCGCCAGTCCTACGCTTGCGGGCGCGAATGCGCTTCGGCCCTGCCAGACATGTGGCTCACCCAAGGCGTGTACGATACGCTCGCCGATCGCGAGTGCGTTGACGTTTGGACGCGTGAAGAGCACCGCAAAGCTGTCGCCGCCGACGCGGAACAGCTGTGCCTTGCCGCGGCCGAGAGCAGCCAGGCGCTTGGCGATGCTCACGAGTATGTCGTCTCCTCCCGCATCGCCGAGACTTGCGTGGACGGATTTGAAGCGATCGATATCCAGCAGCGCGAGAGTGACCGCAGTGATGTCTCCAGCGAGCTCTTCCAGTTGCTCGACTAGTCCGGTGCGGTTACGCAGACCCGTCAGCGCGTCGCGCTCGCCGCGCACACCCTCGGGGACATCTGTTTCCTTGCGGGTTGTCACGTCTGCAATGAGACCGAGGAATCGCTCCACCCCGGCTCCATCTCCCAACGCGCTGGCGCGAAGCTCAAGCCAGCAATAATGGCCGTGTTCGTTTCGCGTACGAAATTCGACGCGAAATGCAAGACCCTCCTCGGCACGAAAACGTTGCATCGCGTCGCGGTAGACGTCCCGATCCTCGGGATGCATGCGCGCGAGCCAGTCCGCGTGTGAAAGCGCCTCGGTGCCTTTGGACAGACCAAGCAGCGCTGCCGCTTCCTGCGAAAGCTTGACGCTGTCCCGCTTCAGATCGAGTTCGAATACGCCTTGATAGGAAGCGCCAATCGCGGCAAGCGCCTGCGTGGTGTCGTCCGCAACCGGTGAAACATCCTTTTGAGGCAATGGCGGGATGGTCGAGCGTCGTGCGGGAAGGATGGCGATTCCCTCGCCCGCCGCGATTGCGAGAGCGAGCAGGACGGCCCCCGTTGCGGCGAAACCGCCAATCACGCCGGGAGCGCCCGGATTGGACTCGAATCCGCCAAGTGACGACACCGCGGCGGCCGTCGTGACGAGCGCGAAGACTACAGCGCTCGGCGCAGCCACACGCGCGGCCTGCGCACCCGAGAGTCCCTCATGCACGAGATAGGCCGCAATGAGGGCTGTGCCGGCAACGACGCCAAAGTCCGTCAGCAGCATTGCGCCCGGCACGCCCACGAGCGCGAAGGCGGAAAGGACGACCAGTCCGACCAGGACCCAGCGCACAATTGTTCGACCGAACACGCTTTGCGTCGGTGCGATCGTGTCCGCGAGAAGAACTCCTGCGGCTAGCGTCAAGCCGGAAAGCATGGCCGTCACGCCGTAGGGTCCGCCGACGCCGCCCATCCCCACGGCATCGAACAGTCCGGCTGCGGCCAGTCCGACCAGAAGGACCCCCAACAGCACCGCCGCCGCCCAGCGTGGCGCGGCATGGCCCGTCATCACTGCAAGTCCGGTCATGATGGCCAGAGCCGCTGCAATCAGGCCGGCGACGGCAGCAAAGAGTACGGCAAGCTGCCGATTGTGCGCCGCGAGGAAAGGCTCGACCCACGCGCTCATCCGCGGCGGGGCGTCCGCGTTCGAAAGCCTGACCGCAAGCTCCGCGGTCGTGGCGGGCGGTATCGTGACGCGAAACGCGTAACGGCCGTATGCGTGGGCATTCTCGACGATCACGTCGGCATCCGATGTGGCAACTTGCCTGATCGCGGCACGGCCGCGCCGCGGCAAAATGCGAAGGCTGGCGTCGAATGGCTGATCGGCAAGGAGAATGCGCGTCGCGGGACGCACGGACTGGTTGGCGGCCGTCATCATGTACCAGCGCGAATCATCGCTCTCGGCGCCGTTGGCCGCATGATAGGGAGACAGCGCCCATGTGAGATCGAGCACCGGCGACGCGCCGCCGAAATCTACGCTGCGGGAAACCGCGACCGCAGAGTTCAAAAGCGCGATCGCGATCAAGCTCGCGAGCGCGAGCAGAATTGCTCGAGCAAGGGGGGTGCGGCGGATCACCGATGCGCAACTCATGCCGGTTGTCCTTCGTCGGACAACAACGCAAAGAGGACGTGATCCTGCCACTCGCCGTTGATCTGCAAATAGCGGAGTGCGAGACCCTCCTCGCGAAATCCGGCCTTGGCAAGAAGATTTCGCGAGGGTTGGTTCGAGGGCAGGCACGCGGCTTCGATCCTGTGCAGACCCAGCGTGCGAAAGATGAATGGAATCAGCGCGCGGACGGCATCCGACATGTAGCCCTGTCGCGCGAAGCGCTCGCCAACCCAATAGCCGAGAGCGCAACATTGGGTGACGCCACGGCGTACGTTTGAAAGAGTGCATCCGCCAAGCAGACAATTGTCTACTCCGCGAAAGACGAAGAAGGCATAGGCGGAATCCTCGCGTGCTTCACGCTGATAGCGTTTGAGGCGGCGGCGGAACGCCCCTTTGCTCAGTTCATCGGTAGCCCAAGCCGGCTCCCACGGCGCAAGAAAGGTGCGGCTCTCGGCCCGAAGCTTCGTCCATGGATTAAAATCCGCGACGAGTGGATAGCGAAGATAGACATCTTCGCCCTTGATCACCGGCTGCTGGCCGCCGGGAAACATCAGTCCTCGCATGAAACCCATGCGACTGTTGTTCATTCCGCAGCGTGCGCCGGGCGCGCGGCCGCCTCTCCCGGCCCGGATGTTGCCGCGCCGAACCGGCGAGCGAAACTGTCGTAGCGCTCAAGCTTTCCGACAGGTCCGATAGCCGCAAGCGCGGGCCGTGCCGTCGTCAGCAGCTTTTTACCGAAACGCCGCACCTCGCCCACATCGACCGCTTCGAGCTTGGCTCTGATCTCCNNCGCGCGCGCGATTTCCTCGGCGGTCGCAGTGAAGGCGAGCGCAGACATCTGCTCCGCTACCAGGGCAGAAATCTCGCCTGCTTCGCTTTCGCCCGTGCCGGCGTACACTCCGATCATTCCTCCGTCGACGAAGGAATTTGCGAAGGCATAGATGGAATAGCAGAGCCCGCGGTTCTCCCTGATTTCCTGAAACAGGCGCGAGGACATGCCGC
>PKWC01000224.1 GCA_003131925.1 Alphaproteobacteria bacterium
TGACTGAATCGGGCGACTAGCCGCTTGCCGGGGTCTCGGACGGCCTGCATACATTCCGCAAATGCATCAAGCATCCACTTACGGTCAGCGGAGGCACCACTGATTGGTTTAGTTCCCACCTCGTCCGGAAGCAACTTTCATTCGGCGGCAGCGACCTTCCTCATTAAAACATATGCGATGTGCTCGGGCGTCCACTCTGACGTGTCAGGAGCGCGTCGCCGAATAATGCTGAATGTGGCCAATGCGGCGCCGCATAAGAACGCCACTAGGCCAGTGGCAACGATGTACGCAAGCATAGGCATTTACCCTCCCTCAACACCCAAAAGCATGGCAGGATAGCCCCATGCCCAAGGGACCCCAAGGTCAGAAGCGCCCCGCCGATGTCAATCCAGCGACATGATACAGATTGCCGAGTCCAATTCATGCCTGGCAACCGAGAATAATGACGCATTTTGAGCATTCACTGAGCTACCCAACCCCAGACAATCACGCCCAGCCAAGCAGTTAATCCCGCCCCGAGCGCAGTGACAGACCAAAACGTAATACGCCGATAACCACGCCCCCACTACGGACAGCCCGATCAGCGCCAATGCGGCGAGCAACAACCATCGGACGGATCCAAAGGCAATCATTTCTGCTGAATTTTGTTCTGCAGCGAGACCTTGTTGGCGAGCGCGTCTGGGTAATCGGGTTTGAGCTCGAGCGCTTTGTCGTTATCTCGAACTGCGTTGTCGATGTCGCCTTTGGCCTGGTAGGCGAGAGAGCGGAAAAAGTAGAACGCGGTGAGAATGCCGCGGGTTGCGAGACCGGAATGAATCATCTCGCTGCACGCTGCGATCCTGGTGTCCGGGTCCAGCTTCACATCCTGGCAATTGTGCACCGCCGCCTGCAACGCGATCGCCGAACCGGCCCATGCGGAGCCGCCCTGCAGAAGAACGAATGTGATGATCAACGAACGGAACGGACAATCCCGCATGGCACCATCCTTCGACGCAGAACGACGTGAATAGTATCTGTCGCCTCTGACACGTGACTCGGGCTTCACCCTTCGACAGGCTCAGGGTAATGCCCTCATGGTGAGCCTGTCGAACCATGAGGACAAATCGCACCGCACCTGTAAATGACAAATTGTCATTCTGTTCAAACTGCGGTAACATACACAGGCTTTCCAGCATGGCTTCACCATGTCCGAGACTCCGCTTCCCAATATTTTCGACCTGACGCCGCTCAATCCATCTTTTAACGAAAATCCCCACGCCCTTCTCGACCGTCTGCGCTCGGAATGTCCCGTGCATCGCGACACGCAGGCCGGGAGCTTCGTGCTGACGCGCTATGCGGATGTGCGCGGCGTGCTTTCCGACACGACGCTGTGGCGCGATCCCGACAAGGCGGAGCCGGAAGCGGTGCTGCAGAAGCGCATCCGCGAGGAGCGAATCGAAGGTATCGAGATGGAGCAGGATGAAGGGCGAAAGGGGATTCTCCTGCTGGACAATCCCGATCACGCGCGCATCCGCAATCCGCTCGCCAAGGCTTTGTACAAGCGCGTCGCGCGCTGCCGGCCACAGGTCGAGCGCGTCGTCGACGAGATTCTCGGCCGTCTCGACGGCCGCGCGCAATTCGACGTGATGGCCGATTTCGCCATTCTCGTGCCGATCGACGTCATCGCGCGCATCCTGGGCGTGGACGACACTCGGCTTGCCGAATTCCGCGAATGGTCCGAGGGCGTGATCCTCACGCTCAACCCCTTCCGCACGCCCGAACAGACGAGCGTGCTCGTTGCCGCCGCCGTCGCCTTGTCCGACTACATGAAGGAACTCATCGGCGCGCGCCGCGCCGATGCCCGCGACGATCTCGTGAGCGACATGGTGGCGCTGCAGGCGGAAGGCGCGCCGATCAGCGACGGCGAACTGTCCGTCAATCTGCAATCGCTCCTCGTCGGCGGCAATCTCACGACGACGGATCTCATTGGCAACGCGGTATTCCATTTTCTCAAGAATCCCGCGGAGCTCGAGAAACTGAAATCCGATCCCACGCTCATCAATTCGGCGGTCGAGGAAGTGCTGCGGTTCGAAGGGCCGGTGGACATCACCGGACGCATCGCGTCCCGCGATCTCGACATTGGCGGCTGCCCGATCCGGAAGACCCAGTCCGTCATGCTCTCCCTGCGCGGCGCCAATCACGATCCGGAAGTCTTTCCCGATCCGCACCGCTTCGACATTTCCCGCACAAGCACGCCGCATGTGGCTTTCGGCGGCGGAACGCACCTCTGCATCGGCTCGCCACTCGCGCGACTCGAAGCGCAGGTCGCGCTTCCCGCGCTGTTCAACCGCTTCCCGAAGCTCAGGCTGACAAAACCCGACGCGCCACCGCGCTGGCGTTCGCTGCCATTCTTCCGCGGCCTTCAGGACCTGATCGTCGACACTTGAACTTCACCAAGAGCGCGATGCCATCAAATCGAATCGTTTGCGCTCGCCGATACACTTAACCTCCTCCTTGTGGGGAGGTCGAAA
>PKWC01000109.1 GCA_003131925.1 Alphaproteobacteria bacterium
TGTTGTCCCGGCCACCCATGAATATCGAATTAGCCATTGTGCCCTGTGACGCTTCATCGCCGTTTGCATGAGCAGCAGGAAGCGCGGCACGATCTATAGGGCGCGCACTTGAGCGCGCTCGCATCGAATCAACCGGCGTGTGCGTTGCGTGCGGCAGCCGTCCGCGTCAGAATCGCGGCCATGCACTTTTCAGAAGCCAGCCGCCCCTACAGCCGNNGCCGCGCGGAACATGCGGCCGACGCCGTCATCCATGTTGCGGGCGTGCTCTTTGCCATCAATGGCGGGCTGTGGCTCCTCTTCCATGTGACGGGATTGAGTGTGGTCGTGAGCGTCTCTGTCTATTGCGTGGGGCTCGTTGCGATGCTCACGGCTTCCGCGATTTACAACCTCGTGCCGTACGGCAACGCGAAAGACTGGCTGCGCCGTTTCGATCACGCGGCGATCTTCATCATGATCGCCGCGACCTACACGCCCTTCGCCATGAACCGCCTGCAGCAGCCGACCGGCGACATCATTCTTGCGCTCATCTGGCTGGGAGCGACGATCGGCGTGATCGTGAAGATGCTGTACCCCCGCCGGTTCGAATTGGCGAGCATCGCTCTGTATCTTGGCGTGGGCTGACTGATCGTAACCGTCCTCAGGCCTCTCTCTGCCGCCATGGCCGCAACGGATTTCTGGCTGCTGATGGTAGGCGCCCTGATCTATTCGGCCGGCGTCATTTTCTATCTGCTCGAACGGCTCTCCTTTCACAAAGCTATCTGGCATGGCTTCGTGCTGGCCGCAGCCGTTCTGCACTTCACGGCGATCGCGAGCGAATTCGCGATCTGATACGGCGCGCCCGTCGCCGGACGACATGGCCGCGTTCGGGTCTGGCGCGTGCGGTCCACGCATGAGACTGTAGCAACGCCGTTCGGACGGTCCTTGCCGCTTGATTCTCGACCTTCCCTACAATTTCCACTGGATCAAGCGGGGCGAGGCGGCGCGGTCCGCGCAGGCCTATATGGGATTTCTGCGACCGTTCCTGCGCGCACACGGCATCCGGGCGCTCGTCAATCTGAGAGGATCAAATCCGCGCTATTTCTGGTGGAGGCATGAAACGCGCGTCTGCGCGAAGGAACACGTCATGCATCGCGACGTAAGGCTCAATTCGCGCCAGCTGCCCATGCCCGCGATGCTCGTGGACCTGCTTGACGCGTATGAGGAAGTGCCGCGCCCGTTCCTGCTCAAATGTTCGGGAGGTCAGGATCGGACCAGCCTCGCTGCGGCGCTCTTCGTTGTGCATCGCCACGGCTGGAGCGCTTTTGCGAAGGCCGAACGCCAATTCGCCCAATGGCCCTATCTGCACCGGCCGCGTGCGCAGCAGCGATGGCTCAGGCTCCTACTGCACTTCGCGCGCGAACAGGCGGCAGGCGCTTCGCTGCGGAACTGGGTCGAGCGGGATTATTCCGCGTGTGCATTTAAGGAATGGCTCGAGGCGCGGGGGGAGGGACAATCGTTTCAGGGCCTTTATGGCGTGCGGGGAAATGCTCCAAGGCGATGATGCCATGCCGCATTCCCTTCGAAAACTGGATGTGTCTCCGGGCGTCGTGCTCTGGCCCGGCTGTCTCGAACCGGCCGCGCAGACCGCGCTGATCGAAGACGTGCTCGTTCGCGTTCGCGACGCACCATTCTACCGGCCGCGCATGCCGCGCTCGGGCAGGCCTTTCAGCGTCGAGGAGACGAATTTCGGAACTCTCGGATGGTACTCGGATGAAGCCGGCTATCGCTACCAGGCCTGTCATCCGCGAACGCGATGCCGTTGGCCGCCAATGCCGGAAAGCCTTATCGCGCTCTGGAGCACTTTGACCAATCATCCCGCGCTGCCGGAATGCTGCCTGGTCAACCTCTATCGCGGCGACGCGCGCATGGGGTTGCATCAGGATCGTGATGAGGCGGCGCTCGATGCGCCGGTGCTATCGATCTCGCTGGGCGACGACGCGATTTTTCGCATCGGCGGTACGACACGCCAGTCGCCGCCGCGCCGTTTCACGCTGAGATCGGGCGATGCCATTGTTTTCGGCGGCATCGCGCGGCTCGCCTATCATGGCATTGACCGTGTGATCGCGAATTCTTGTTCTCTGGTGCCAGGTGGCGGGCGCATCAATCTCACGCTTCGCCGCGTATCGCCCGTATAAGAGAAGAAGGCGCCGTGAAAAAGAAGACGCCCGACCAGGGGGCTGATCGGGCGTCACTGCGCCGTTACGCGCTGGCGCCGGGAGGGGATGACCGGCGCCGATGGAAGGACTCCACCCGGCGTGCGAGCGGGGGGGCAGTGCCTGCCGGACGGTAAATCGTCCTTCCGAGGTCAAAGCTATGCACTGATGCCACAGTTTGCAACTATTTTTTTCGTGATAATTCTGACAGCTCTTTTGTGCGTGACAGTGCCATAAGTATCACAAAATCGAGATGCGGATCATTTGTTTGCCGGCGGCAAATTCGCCAGCGCGCGGCGCCAACTTTCAGCAAGCGCCGGCGCGTCTTGCACCCGCTGGCGCACGGATGACGGGATGCGCGCATCGTGGCGTGCGAAGAATGTCTCGCGGACGTTCGGTCCGCCGCTCGCCGAAATGCGCACGCATGCTGCGTGATGCGTGGGCGCCCAACCTTCCTGCGTCACCCGCAGATACCAGCCGCAGCGTCCGGACAACGTCATGGCGTGAGCCACGTCGGAGCGGCTGTTGAACACATCCACAGTCGCACAGGGCCCGCGCGGCTGGGCGACTTCCAGAATGACGTTGCCCCAGCGGAATCGGTCTCCGATGGAAACATCGCCTTCGTCCGCGCCGGCGACCGTAAGGTTTTCGCCAAAACATCCCGCAGAGCAGACGAAACCCTTCTCGGCCTGCCACCACGGCCAGTGATCCGCCGAATAGGCATGCACCGCCTTGTCGATGCCTCCGTGTACGGAACGATCGGCCTGGACGTCCCCCGCGATGCCCTGGCCGCCGACGAACACGATCGGCTCGGCAATCCCCGACTTGGCGATCGCCGAAATGATCGGATCGCCGTCTCGAATGCCGATCGGGCTGGCGATACCGCAGTTTACCGATACGAGGATCAACTCCACGGCGTCATATCACGCCGAGATCCCGGGCGGTGCGGTCGATCGCATCCTTCGCCCGGGAGATGATTTCCTCGATCTCCGACTCGCTTGCGACAAGAGGTGGCGCGAGAACCATCGTGTCGCGGATGGCGCGCATGACCAGGCCGTTTTCGAAGCAATAATTGCGGCAACGCGTGCCCACGTCCGAATCGCGAGGGAAAAATCTGCGGACGCGCTTGTCGGGCACCAGCTCGATCGCCGCCAGCATGCCGCTTCCCCGCACCTCGCCCACGATCGGATGGGATTCGAAGGTCTCGCGAAGCCGCCTTTGCAGGTAGGGACCGATCGTGTGCTTCACGCGGGGAACAAGGCCGTATTTTTCCAGCACTTCGAGATTCTTTAGCGCGACCGCTGCGGCCACCGGATGCCCCGAATAGGTGAAACCGTGCACGAGCTCTTCGTTGGCGGACATGATCGCTTCCGCCATCCGCGAACCGAGCGATACGGCCGAAATCGGTTGGTAGCCCGACGAAAGCCCCTTCGCCATCGTCATGATGTCAGGAGCGATCGCATAGGTGTCGGCGCCAAACCATTCGCCGGTGCGGCCAAAGCCCGTGATCACTTCGTCGAGGTGCAGGAGCACATCGTACTCGCGGCAGATTCGTTGCACTTCCGGCCAGTAGGTAGCGGGTGGAAAAATCAGGCCGCCGGCGCCCTGGACAGGTTCCGCGGAGAACGACGCGATGCGGTGCGCGCCGATTTCGCGGATCTTTTCTTCGAGGCGCTCGGCGATCAACAGCCCGAATTCCTCCGGCCCAATGTCGCCGTAGCCGGCCGTCTTTGCTGCGAACCAATAGGGCGCCGGCACTTTCTCGAAGCCCGGCAAAGGCAGATCCCATTGCGGATGCATCGGCGAAAGCCCGGAGAGCGAAGCCGCCGCCATGGTCACGCCGTGATAGGCGTAGTCGCGTGACAGGTGAATCTTCTTTTCCGGCCGGCCTTTGAGATTCCAATAGTAGCGGATCAGCTTGAGCGCGGAATCATTGGCTTCGGAGCCCGAGTTGGCGAACAGCACGCGCTCATGTTCTTCCGGCAGGATCTGCGCGAGCTTTGCCGCCAGTTCGACCGTCCAGGGATTGGTCGTCTTGAAAAAATGATTGTAGTAGGGAAGCGTCTTCAGCGCCTCGCAACCGGCCTCGGCCAGTTCGCGGTTTCCGTAACCCACCTGCACGCACCACAGTCCGGACATTCCGTCGATGAGGAGCTTGCCCTCGGAATCCCAAAGGTAGACGCCGTCGGCCCTGGTGATGACGCGCACGCCTTCGCGAATAAGCGCAGCCGCATCCGAAAAAGGATGAATGTGGTGCGCAGCGTCGAGCGCCTGCCAGTGTCTGGTGAGATTGTGTGTCGTGCTGTCCCGCGCCATGACCGTTCTCTGCTTGCGAAAGGAAGAGGTTCGCGCGGGATGGTCGGGTCTAACCCGACAACGCACGCGCGCATGCGCGCCGGACTATGGATTGAATCCGATGCGGGCGCAGAGAATTAACAAAGCGCGTTTGACGGTCACGGGCCCACTCTAGCAGCGTGTCCGCGCGGTGAGAAGCAATAGTCCGTGAATTAAGCCGTCGCGCGCCGGGCAAACAGGTCAAGCAGCGATCCCCAGCCCTGCGGCGAATCGACCGCCGCGCGAATATCCTCCGCATCTGCGGCTACGATTCGGTGCTCGAGTTCGACGCGCGTCGCCTTGTCGCCTTCGGGAATGAACCGTATTTCGACCTCGCTCTGGACGCCTTCGTCGGGCTGGAATTTCCCGTTGATGTGCCAGGAGAGAACCACGCGCGACGGGGGCTCCACGCCAGCACCGTTCCCCAGTTGCATTCGGAGTCATCCACGCCTTTTTCGTACCAGCGTCCACCTGCCCGCGGCTCTATTACGGCTTCCTTCATCTCGGCGTTGCCGATGTGATGCGATTTCGGCCACCACGAATCGAAGCGTGCCGTGAAAACTTCGAAGGCGCGAGCCTGGGACGCGCTGACGCGGACGCTCTTCTTCACAGGCGCGACACGGATTGTATGCATTGTCACTTTGAGTTCTCCTTCCCGGCTGTTTTCTCGACTTCGGCGCGGAAGGCGTCGAGCGCCGAATCCCAGAACTGATCGAGCCAGGCGCGAAGCTGGCCCAGCCCCTTCGGGTCGATACTGTAGACATGGCGCGCGCCCTCACGTTCGTCATGCACGAGCCGGGCCTCTTTGAGCACCTTCAAATGCTGCGATACGGCCGGGCGGCTGACGGGAAGTCCGGCCGCGAGCTTGCCCACGGGCCTGGGTCCCTTACGGAGCCGCTCGAAGATGCGGCGCCGGGTGGGGTCGGCCAGGGCCGTCAAGGCATTTCCATAAGCCATGGAACGTGGAGTGCCGCGCCGTGTCACGCCGCCTTGGCCAGTTCCGCAACCCGCTCCCATGTCGTCGTCTTGAAACTGACGCGATGATTCATGCGATCGAGCCAGCCGACAAGGTTGAGAGTGGTCGCCGTCAGGGGCTTCCATTCCGGCGTCATGGCGAGAAAGTCGAGTTGCGTCGCCACATGAATATCCGCCAGACTGACTTTGTCCGCTGCGAAATAGGACTTGTTGCCGAGCAGACGCGACAGCTCCTTGAACACGATATGCGCCTTCGGCATCGCTTCGGCGATGGCCGCCTCGTCGGGTGACATACCCATCAGGCGTGGCCCTACTATGCGATGGAAGGCGATGACGTTGCCTACACCCTGGAACAGGTACCAATCGCAGACATTCATCACCTGATCCATCCGGGCAGCGGCCCTCGGATCGGCGGGCGTCAGAGCAGGCTCGCGCAAAACCCGATCGAGATAGCGCAGAATGGCCTGCGTCTCATAGATCATGAAACCATCGTGTTCGAGAACCGGCACGCGCCCGAACGGATGACGCGAAATATGTGGCTCGTTTCGCGTTGTTCCGGGTGCGACGGGCACGAGCCGGTAGCGCGCGCCCTTCTCGGCCAGGGTTGCAAGGACCGCTCTCCCGTATGGGCTTCCGGGAATGTTGTGGACGATAAACTCGGACATGGATAGATAATCCCTCCTTCGAAATCGGCCATCCGCCTGAGCGATGGCTCGATCGCGAGTACAGGTAAGCTATGGCTTACCGTAAGTCAACACTTACGTTAGGTATCTGGATTAGCTGGTGCCAGCCCGCGGAAAACTCTCAAACGTTCAGGAGCAGGTGCTGTCGCTCCCACGGGCTGATGACCTGCTGGTAGGCATCATGCTCGGAAGCTTTGACGTCGCTGTAAAGCACCACGAAATTCTCGCCAAGGGCCTCTTTGAGATCGCTGGAGCCGCGAAAACGCGCGACGGCGTCCAGGATGTGGCGCGGCAGCTGGTAGCGCGTCGATTCATAAGCGTTCCCCTCCATGGCCTTGGTGGGAATCAAATTCTCGATCATCCCGAGATAGCCACAAACGAGTGAGGCGGCGATGGCAAGGTAGGGATTGGCGTCGGCGCCGGGCACCCGGTTTTCGATGCGCCGGTTCTGTGCGTCCGACACCGGCACGCGCAGGCCGACGGTACGATTCTCGTGCCCCCAATGCGTGTTGATCGGTGCTGAAAGAAAGCGCACGAGCCGGCGATAGGAATTCACGAATGGAGCGATCAGCGGCATCGCCGCGGGCAAGTGCCGTTGCAATCCGGCGATATGGGCGAGGAACAGCCGCGTGTCCTTGCCGCTCTTGGTTGAAAAAAGACTTTTCCCACGCCGCGCATCGACCACGCTCTGATGGATGTGCATGGCCGAGCCTGGTTCCTGCTCGTAGGGCTTGGCCATGAAGGTCGCGTAAATATCATGCCGCAACGCCGCCTGCCGCACGGTGCGCTTGAACAGAAACGTCTGATCCGCGAGCGACACGGGATCGCCGTGGTTGAAATTGATCTCGACCTGCGCCACGCCTTCTTCGTGGATGAGGCTGTCGATGCCGATTTCCTGCGCTTCGCAGTAATCGTACACATCCTCGAAGAGCGGATCGAATTCGTTGACGGCATCGATTCCATAGGCCTGGCGGCCGCTCTGTGGCCGTCCCGTTTTCCCGGCGGGCGGCAAGAGCGGATAGTCGGGATCAATGTTCTTCGCGGCGAGGAAGAACTCGAGTTCCGGCGCCACGATCGGTCGCCAGTCGCGCTCTTCATAGAGCCGCACGACGCGCTTCAGCACATTGCGCGGCGTGAAAGCGACTTCCTCGCCGTTCTGGTGCCGGCAGTCGCAGATCACCTGCGCCGTCGGATCCTTGTACCAGGGCACGATGCGCAACGTGTCTGGGTCGGGAACGAGGTTCAGGTCCGGCGCCTGGTAGGTGAGCATGTCGGTTTCGGAATCGGCACCCGTGACCATCTGGCCGAAGATCGACTCGGGTAATCTGAGCGTGCCGTTATGCAACCCGCTCAGGAATTTGTTTGTAGGCAATATTTTGCCCCGCGCGATGCCTGCCATGTCGGGGACCAGGCATTCGACTTCGCCGACGCGGCGCTCTTTCAGCCACTCGGCGATTTCCTCCTCGGTGCGGCGATTCATCGGAAGGATCCCTGTTTCCGTACCGCCTGGCCGAAGGCCGCGAAGATGGCGCGCGACACTTCGTTCTCGCGCCAGCGCCATTCGGGATGCCATTGCAGGCCGAGCACGAACCCTTTCGCACCGGGCATCGACACCGCTTCGATTGTTCCGTCAGGCGCCGCGGCATCCGCATGAAGCGACGGCGCAAGGCGGTCAATTCCCTGCGAGTGGAGCGAGTTCACCCGGAAGGAGCGTTCGACGACGAGCCGCGAAAGCAATCCGTCTTTCGAGACGCGAACTTCATGCGCGGGACCATACTGTACATCCAGCTCCGCATTCTTGTCTTCGCGGTGGTCGCTGCGGCCCGGCTGTTCGTGGATGTGTTGATGCAGTGTGCCACCGAACGCGACATTCAGCTCCTGAAAACCGCGGCAAAGACAGAGTACCGGCGTTGCGGCATCGATCGCGGCTTTGAGGAGAGGTATTGTCGTCGCATCGCGATTTTTGTCGAGCTGCGTGCCATCGCGCTGCGCCGCGCCATTGTAGAGTTGTGGCGAAACGT
>PKWC01000184.1 GCA_003131925.1 Alphaproteobacteria bacterium
TGTACGGGACTGGCGCACCGGAAGGGATTCGAACCCCTGACCCCCAAATTCATAGTCTGCGAGAAATCGAGAGTTTCTGCGGGTTTTTTGTCTCCTCCCATTGTAACATCTGCACCTGCCCCATCTGCTATCGTAGCATGAGTTTCATGCCTATCATCCACGGCGCATCGCCAGCTTGCGTTTATCGGAGTCCGAAAGATCGAGCCGCATAGCGGTGCCGAATTGTGCGCGTGCCTCGTCTTTCCGTCCAACGTAGTATAACGCCTTACCCCACTTGAGATGCAGCTTGCCCCAATTGGGCGCGTATTTGTTTGCTTCTTCGAACTTTGCGAGCGCGAGATCGGAGCGGTTCCTGGCGATCAGAGCCTCGCCCCACATCTCCAGCGGATCGGCAAAGTGCGGGCCTTTCTGGTTGGCGGTTGTAAACTTCGTGATGGCGCCGTCGAGATCGCCTTCGCATCAGCATCGCGCCCCAATCGCTGTCGGCGAAGGGAATTGATGGTGCCGCAGCGCTCGTGCGCGTGAACCAGTACGCGCCGCCGCTCCAATTGTGCTCGATCGCATCGATCTCGCCGCGAACCCGCAGACAAAGAACACAATCCGTGGGCGTCGCGTCGATCAATGCGTGGGCAAGCTTCGTCTCGCCCAGATGCGCCGCAGCCAGCGCGCGCAGCGGCGCATCCGAGAATTTCTCCACACCGTTCATGAAGGTATTCTTCGTCAAGCGATCGTGAAACGCGGGCGCCCCCTTTCATAACCGTGTCCCATAAGCCGAGTGCAGCGTAGGCTTGCTGCATCTGGGCCTGCTGCGACAGCAGCACGGCAGCATCTATTGGCGGCGAAAGCGATGCCGCTGCCGCTCGAAAGCAGGCAAGATCATGCAGCAACGCGCAAGCCACCATCTCGTCCTCGCGCCCGCCCTCAAGGTCGTTGAAGGCCTGACGCTTGCGGGCGAGATCAAGTGCATCGAGTTCGTCGCCGGCAAACTCGGCGATTTGCAGACGCATGATCAGGATGCTTTGCGTGAGGAACGTTTCCACCATCATGGGATCGCCCGCCACGGCGGCCTTCAACGCCGCCTTCGCAACCGCCAGGGCGCTCTCGTCATGCCCGAGATAGGCTTCGCCCCCTGCGAGATTGGTTCGCGGCAGAACGATGCGCGGGTCGCTTTCAATCGCCTTGCGCGTGAACGCACTCGCTCTGACCACGTCGCCCGTGATGATCGTATTGTGAGCCATGCCGTTGCAGGCCCACGCCCGTTCGCGCGCGTCGCCAGTGTCGATGATCGACTGAAGGACCGTGTTGGATTCTCTCACGCGGCCGTGGCCGGAAAGCCAGGATGCGTAGCGATAAGGCTGCGTGCTGCGATAGACGCGCCCCGCCACCTTATCGACGAGCGCGTCGATATCCGCCTCGTCTCCCCTGAAAACGGGTGTACTTTCGCCATCCACACGTGCGGAAAGGGCGATGCCGGCCGCTATGCGATAGACATCTCCAGTGATGTGCGTTTTGTGACCCAGCCATTGATGCAGGGCGCGATTGAACTCACCGATCGACACGCCAGTGTCGGGAATTTGTACCTTGATGTCGTTGCCCCAATTGTTGGCATAGCTCGCGGAACGGCGCGCCGAAACGGTCTGAGCCTGAAAGTCTGAGAGCCGATCCAGAACCTTGTTGGCGATAACCTCGCCTGTGAGCCCCTGGCTGCCAGGTCGGGCGGCACGCTGAACGCCTCGATGACAAGCCCCCTGTCGTTCGCCGCGTTCCAGAACGCTGCGCCAAGCGCACCCACGATCAGGAGGCCCAGAGCCAACAGGATGAACTGCACCGCGCCTTTCATCTGGTCGTTGAAACGGCGCCAGCGCAGATGAGAAGCCCCGAACGCGTCGAATTTCTGAAGATTCTGGATTTGCAGATCGGCCAGATGAATCTGCTTGTCGAGAAAAGCGTCCGCCCTGCCACGGCTGGCGCCGTTGAGAGCTATAGAAATGGCCGCCGGGTGAACATCTCTGTCAGTCGACGCGGCGCCTTCCTCTGGTCTCTCAGCTTCCTCGGCCACTCCGCCCCCAAGCCTCCCATCCGCTCTCCATTCAGCAATGACTGCATGGGAATAGCAACTTGAGGAGGTCCTGCAACGCTGCCGCGGGTCGATAGCGTATTCGACCAAATCCAGAAATTTGCGTGACGGTTTGCTACCGGGTCCCGTCAGAGCTTGTTTCTATTTGAACCGATCGATGGTAAACAGTTGCCGGGCAGTCGACCAAGAAGAACTGCCGGCAAATCACGTGGTGGAGAGCCCGGCGACACGTCGGAACCGGGCTGCTCGGGGGGCGGGGGTGATGGGGCAGCTTCGGGACGTGCAGCTGTTCATTCGGAAAGCCAACGAAGCGCAGGATTTGCCGGACCTGAGTCATCTGCTCGACGACATGTCGAGAAGTTTGGGTTTCCGCTATTACGCGCTCGGCCATCACGTCCGCGTCCTGTCGGGCGATCTCCTGCAGATAGCCAATTACCCGCATTCCTGGACGGAGAGGTTTGCGACTCTGGGGTATCTCTCCGATGACCCCGCTGTTACGGCATGCCAAAAGGCAATCGTCGGCTTTTTGTGGTCCGATATGCACCGCCTCATTACGCTCAGCGAGCGACAAAAGACGATCCTCACGGAATCGCGTCACGCCGGGCTGGGCGAAGGATTTACGGTCCCCATTCATCTCCCGGGAGAATGCGAGGGTTCATGCAATTTTGTCGCGACCGCCGGAAAGAGCGTATCGACAGCCGCTCTCCCTGTTGCGCAATATGTGGGCTGCTTCGCCTTTGAGGCGGCGCGCCGGCTTGCATTGAACGCTCCGCGACGAATCGCAGGAAGCCAGACACCAGGCATCCCGCATTTGAGCTCCCGCCAGCTCGATTGCATCGTGCTCGCCGCTCGCGGAAAGTCAGACACGGATGCCGGACAATTGCTCGGTATCAGCAACCAGACCGTTCATCAGCATATCGAGACCGCGAAACGCCGCTATGGCGTGGCGACGCGCACGCAGCTCGTTGTTCACGCGCTGTTCGACAGCCAGCTCATTTTCGAGGACATACTCCGTCACTGACCCATCCCCTAACTAGGGGAATGGTCCCGTCCTGCGAACGGTTCGATGCTTTGCGTCGAACTGCGCAGGACGAATTCCGTGGTGCATATCGTCACGAACCTCAACCGGGGCAGATTCAGGCGGCAAATCGATCAAATGCATCGCGATCGCAAGCGCCTCTTCGTGGATCGCCTCAAATGGGACGTTTCCGTCATTGATGGCGAATTCGAAATTGATGAGTTTGATACGGACCGCGCGATCTACCTGATCGAGACGGACCGTACGACTGCACGCCACGTCGCCTCAGTCCGCTTTTTGCCGACCACCCAGCCGCACATTCTTTCGACGGTGTTCTCCTCGCTATGCGACGGGCCGGTTCCCATCGGTGAAGATATCATGGAGCTGACCCGACTGTGCGTTTCCCCGGATCTCGCAAAGAGCGCGGCGGTTTCCTTGTGCCATCACATGTGGATTGCATCCGTCGAGTTCGCTCTGCTCTTCGGAATTTCGCGATACACGGGCGTTTCACAGGCGCAGTTTCTCTCGTCACTCCTGTCGTCCGGTTGGGAAATCGAGCCGCTGGGCCTTCCTCGAGACATCGACGGTCAAATCACTGGAGCGGTCGCGATGCCAATTACACCCGACACATTGCGCAGGGCACGGGCAAGATTTGGATACCGCTATCCGGTGCTGGAGGTCATACCGCAGACGCAGGCCGCCTGAGCCGATTTCCCCCACTTTGACTGTTGGAAACCGCCTATGAATCAGACAGCAACTGCTACGGGGAGATCGGCTGGCCGGTGGTGCGATGAGCTGGCTCAACAAGGATATTGCATTGTTGAAGACCTGGTGCCGGCTGCGTTGGTGAACGCGTTTCACGATGATCTTCGGGATCGGTTGGCCAGGACGCCTTTTAGCGTCGGGGAATTTCATGGTGCGCGAAGCAAACGCTGCGGATCGTTGCTGAAGCGATCGGTACATGCAGAACGCTTCGTGCTTCATCCACTCGTGATGAATATCGTCAAAGAGATTCTCGGGCCGTATTGTGATTGCCTCCAGCTGAATCTCACTCAGGCCATCCAGCTCCATCCCGGCGCCGAAGCGCAACCGCCGCACCGCGATCACGATCTGTGGAGAGCCGAGAAAGGAGCAATAGAATTCCAGGTCAATGTCATGTGGCCGCTGACGCATTTTACGGCGGATAATGGCGCAACCGTGATCTGGCCCGGCAGCCACAAGCGCCTTGGCGAATTCCTGATCGACCCTGCGGAAGCCATTTCTCCCGAAATGCAGCCAGGTTCCGCTCTTATTTTCTTGGGATCGGTGTTGCATTGCGGGGGCGCCAATCGAACTTCGCTGCCGCGAACTGGAGTGATTATCAGTTACTGCCTCGGTTGGCTGAAGCCATACGAGAACCAGTGGCTCGCATATCCACCGGATGTGGCGAGATACTTCTCGTCAGAGCTTGCTGCCCTTGTCGGTTACCAGCAGCATCGGCCAAATCTCGGGAATTATGAGGGACAATCACCCGCCATTTTGCTGTCTGACAATCCCCCTGATTTTCTGGGGGCCGTCGACGCTGTGGCCCCGGAGCATCTGGAGTTCATCGCCAAATTGAAAGGGCGGGGGACGCTCGCAGCGGCCTGATCGCAGCGGGACGGCGATTCTGCCCGTTCTCCTGGTTGGCATGGCTGTCCGGGGAAACAGAACCAAATGCTTAGCAGTTGAAGGCTCGCCAAAAGAGAGGGTGGAGAAGGAAGTCCATACCCACTCATTGTCATGGCCCGCGCAAGCGNNCTGGAAATGAGGTTGAACGCCGCCTCAATTCTACGTTCGAAACGATGCGGCGACCACCGCAATCACAGAAATGTCCTCCGTGGAACGCAGCATCCCCTAATCAGGGGAATAGGAAGAAAGGGGAATGTGTACCTATGCTGTTGCTTCAGCCGGGGAGTGACTATGCCGATATCGGATGCAGACAAGCAGGCGATCAGTGCTCGCTGGGCAGAATTGTTGCAGGCGGGNNCACCGCTGGGGATTAATCCGCAAACGGTATTTTGTCACGATTGGCCGATGGCAAAGCGAGTCCTGCAGGCGCTTCAGTCGGTCGTTCCACAGCCCGGACCAACCCTCACCGCGCTCGTTATCGCCGCCGGCGATGCATCGTATCAAAGAGTTTGTCCGGTCGGCGGCGCACCAAAATCATTTGACGTGGAGAGCAAAGCGCTGGCTGGCAATTGATCAATGGGGGGCACCGTATTGTGGGCGCGAGTGCTAATTACGAGTCTGCTGCCGAACTTCTACATCCTCGGGCTGGCAAACAGCGAGCCCGCGGCGGTGCTGCGCATTCGCTATTTCGCCGATTTCGTGAAGATCGAGCGGCTAGCGGTTTTGAACCGCTTCCGCGGCTCGCGCATCAGCGCGCTTTTCGCGTTCTCTTCTAAGACCACCTCAGTTGAGATCGCGGTGTAATCCACCTTGAGTCCGACACGGATCGGTTGACCGCATCCGCGGCAAGCGAAATGATGAGATTGATACGTCTCTTGCCCCATCCCGATGCGAACCGTGTGAAGATGGCCGCACGTTTCACAGGCTAGGGAATACCGAATTATCAAAGCGTTCCCTCGCGATGGGGCGCGAAGCGATGAAGATGGGGGCTGCTCCCCAGGCAGAGCCCATTTCCCCTTCTCCGGATCAACGCCTAAGGAACGTTACCAGATGACTGTTGCTGACGTTTCAATTCCCGAAGGCGCTCACGCTCTGCCCGTTGTCGCAAAATATCGTCCTTGTCGTCTTCCGTCATAGGTGCGTAGTCGCCATTGCGACAGACAAAGTAATTCTCAAACATGTGTGTGAAGAAAAATGAATCTAACTCGTTGTTCTCTGCGCCTTCGATCTCATAATGGCACCGATCTGGGGCGTCCGGATAAATCCTCTGAACGACGCGCCATCCTGGGGGAAGAATATCTCTGGAGAACTTCCAGAAGGCGGGAGGCTCTCCGCCCAACGGGTCGCCACGACTGTTCCGGTAATTTGCGCGGGCATGGACACAGATATTTCCACTGTCTTCATTCGCGCAAGATTCGCATATGACTGAGACGCCCGAACCATCATCGACGTTAGTTCGCCATGCGAGTCTGTTATAGCGCTTATCGTGTTTGCCAAACTGAACAGGGCTAAGGAGATGAACCAATCCCATCCAAATATCTCCTTCGCGAATCCGATAAGTGCCACCTTGCAGTTTTGTACACTAAGATTCTCAGCCTTTGCGACTTCTATGTGATTAAGCTCTCGATAGAGTGAGACCGTTTGATCGACAGCTACTATCAACTCAATTTTGTTCTTGAACCTATGAAGGACAACATTGATTTCTCCACTTACCCCTGGAAAAGCATCAGTAGTGGTGAATCCGAGGTCGCCAGAGAATCGCAACAATTCTATTGCGGTACTAATCGTGTTATTACTAGGAGCAACACCTTTACCAAAGTGCCAGCCGTTTTCTAAACTAGCAAATCCTTCAATTACTTTTTTGGTATCCAAATTGGCTTGCGTCATAGATATGGTGGCTAGGAACTGATTCGAGGACGGACCCATGTTCACTTCTTGGTCTCCGTTGCCGGGCTGACAAAGGCTTTAAGAGCCTGCTCAAGCTCCGAAGATGTCATTATCGGACGTTCCATTCTGGCCTCTATGGTGGAAATAGTTCCACTCAAGGCCGCACCTAAGGTTTTCGCGACGGTCAATGACAGATTCAGAACAGCAACCGGCGATCCGTTGCTCTCTAGGAGAATGAGAACGTCCCCCGAGGTCATGCTTGCCAGAAAGGTATTTGCGTAAATGCGGGGGGTAGGAGAATTGAGCGCTCTCTCCAACCGTTCGTCAGGCGACAGAGACTTTTGCGGCACCAGCGATCCTTTCCGCCTCACTAGTTCAGCCCCTCGCTGAGCAGTTCGGCGTCACCCCCGTGGATCAAAGCATATAAAGATTTCTTTATGCGATTCGCGTAAGGTAGAGCATATTTGACAGTATGCAAGTTACCGAAGGCTTGAGACGTTCGCCAGAACCGATTCGGCCATAAGCGTTCGACCAAGCCTCGTCCCAGCCCGAGGGCAGACATTTTAAACCGACGCACTACCCATTTGGCCAGCGAACAAAACCCGTTTGGCGAGTGTAACAACGGCTGTAACCAGCTGTAACAAAGCACCGCAGTTTCACGAAAAACGCTGGCGCACCGGAAGGGATTCGAACCCCTGACCCCCAGATTCGTAGTCTGGTGCTCTATCCAGCTGAGCTACCGGTGCGGGGGCGCGAAACCTAGTGAGCGGGTGCCCGATTCGCAAGCGCGGCGAGCGCGCGCCTCCGACGCGCGCCCCCCTCACCCAAACCCCCGCCGCGCGGGCGAAATTTCCCGCAGGCGCAATGAACGCCTCCCTTGTCCCTGCCGCCAAGCGTGGTTAAGACTGCGGCGCAGGCGGTTCGCCGGACGTGCAAAACGGCGGTTTGCAGCCACGGGGGCGAGGGGGGCTTTCCAAGCCTGCCCGCCGGAGCGGAGACACACGCACATGACACCGATGAGAGCGGCAGGAACGCGGATTCTTGCCCTGGCTTTTCTCTCAGCGGTCGCAGGAACGGGACTCGCGGGATGCGGCAGCATCGACGAGGCGCTGTTCGGCGGCGGAACCGAAGAGGCCGCGCAGCCGCCCGCGAACGCGGCGCCCGAAGCCCAGGCCGCGCCCGCGCCGGGAACGCCGGTTCCTCCGCCCGCGCCTGTCGAGACTGGGGAGGCGGCGGCCGCCCCTGTCGTAACCGGTGCGGCGCCGCCGGCGCCTGTCGGCCCGTCGGTCTCGCCCGTCGCCATCGAAGGCGGCGCGAACACGGGTACTGCGGTCGGCAATACGATTCAGAGCCTGCGTTCCCAGCTGCAGAATCTCGATACCAAGATCGCCGGCGATGCGCAGCATGCCGCCGAGCTGCGCAACCAGGACGCGCAGGCCGTCGCCTCCTATCAGCAGGCGACCGCGCATATCTCCGGGCGCCTCGGGGTCGGCACCACGCGTGGCAATCCTGAGCTGATCGGCGAGTGGAACGCCGCGCAGGCTACGCTCGATTCGCTATCCGCCAACATCAACGCGCTTTCCGCGCTGGCCACCGAAGTTTCGAACGATTCCTCGGCGGCGCATAATGAGGGCGACACCATCCAGGCGACGTTCAACGTCTCCGGTGCGGTCGACGAAGACCATCGCCAGCTTTCCGTGCTCGCCGACGAGACGAGTCAGGCCATCATCCACGTCGACCGGCTGATGAGCGAAGTGAGGCGCGCGCTGCAGCGGCAGACCGCCTATGTGGCGGACGAGCGCGGCAACCTCTCCAGGCTCGCAAACGCCATCAAGGCCGGCGACTATTCTTCGCCGATGCTGGGCAGTGCGCGCTCAGGCGCGCCCGCGCGGGAGGCAGCGGCGGCGAGCATGCCCACGGCGGACGCGATGGCGGCGGGCGCACCGATTGTCACCATCAAGTTTGCGCGCGCCCATGTCTCTTATGACCGCGTGCTCTATGCGGCGCTGTCACAGGCGCTCGCTTCGCAGCCCCATGCCTCGTTCAACGTGGTCGGCGTGGCACCCACGCGCGGCGACACTGCCGCGGTCCAGCTCGCGCAGAACAGCGCCCAGCGCGACGCACAGACGGTGATGCACTCGATGACGGAGATGGGCGTCCCGGCCACGCGCATGGACACATCTTCCTCCACCGACCCCGCAATCGCCGCCAGCGAAGTCCGCGTGTATGTGAGGTAGGAGTTTCCCCCTCACCTGCGTCGAGGCGGTTGATAGTCCTCATTCTTAAGCCCTCTCCCACAAGGGGAGAGGGGGTGTTTCCTGCTAACTTCCGGTGTTGATGCGAGATTCCGATTCCCCTCTCCCCTTGT
>PKWC01000006.1 GCA_003131925.1 Alphaproteobacteria bacterium
TGTCGCCGGTGATCATCACCGTGCGGATTCCCATGCGTCGAAGTTCCGCGAAGCGCTCGCGGATGCCGCCCTTCACGATGTCCTTGAGATGGATGACTCCGAGCACCCTGCCGTCTTTGGCGACGGCGAGTGGTGTGCCGCCGGCGCGAGAGATGCGCTCGGTAATCTCCTCGAGCTGTGGCGACTGCATGTCGGACGCGCCACGTGCCTGACGCACATAGGCGATGATGGAATCAACAGCACCCTTGCGGATCGAAGAGCCTTCTATATCGACGCCGCTCATGCGTGTTTGCGCGGTGAAAGGGACAAAGCGCGCATTGAGCGATGCCATTTCGCGTGCACGCAATCCGTACTTGTCCTTGGCAAGAACGACGATGGAGCGGCCCTCCGGCGTCTCGTCGGCGAAGGAAGAGAGCTGCGCCGCCTCCGCAAGGTCCTGGGCCGAGACCCCGGGCATGGGCAGAAATTCCGTTGCCTGGCGGTTGCCGAGCGTGATCGTGCCGGTCTTGTCCAAAAGGAGCGTATCCACGTCGCCTGCTGCTTCGACGGCGCGACCGGACATCGCAAGCACATTGAACTTGACCAGGCGATCCATGCCCGCAATGCCGATCGCGGACAGGAGCGCACCGATCGTGGTGGGGATCAGGGTCACGAACAGGGCCACAAGGACCACCACCGGGACAACGCCGCCGGCGTAAGTGACGAAGCTCGGGATCGTGACCGTGGCGATCACGAAGATGATCGTCATGCCGGCAAGCAGAATGTTCAGCGCTATTTCATTGGGTGTCTTCTGCCGCTCTGCGCCCTCGACAAGGGCTATCATGCGGTCGAGAAAGGTCGAGCCTTGCGCGGCCGTGATGCGGACCTTGATCCAATCCGACAGGACTCGCGTGCCGCCCGTTACGGCGGAACGGTCGCCGCCCGATTCGCGAATGACCGGAGCGCTCTCGCCCGTGATCGCCGATTCATCGACCGACGCAAGCCCCTCGATGACGTCGCCGTCGCTTGGAATGAAATCGCCGGCTTCGACGAGCACGATGTCGTTTTGCTTCAGATCTGGCGCCGGCACGGTCTGAAAGTCGCGCGCTGTCGCACTCGAAAGGCGTTTGGCCATCGTCTGCGTGCGGGTGCGGCGCAGGTTCTCGGCTTGCGCCTTGCCGCGCCCTTCGGCAACCGCCTCGGCGAAGTTCGCGAAGATTACAGTGAACCAGAGCCAGAAGGTGATATGGGCGGCAAATCCGAGATTCGATCCGCCGGTGACGAGACCCTTGATGACGAGAATGGTCGTCAGTATGGAGACGAGTTCGACCACGAACATCACCGGATTGCGGATCAGCGTTCGTGGATTGAGCTTCTGGAATGATTCGCCGACCGCGTTGATCAGGATGTCCGAAGAAATTCCCGCAACCCCACGCTTGCGGTGGATCAATTGCTCACCGAACGCCGTGTTCGAGGGTAGATCGTTCATGGACTATGTCCTTTAATAGAGCTTGCCGGCCTGCATCTGCAGGTGCTCGATGAAGGGACCGAGAATGTCGGCCGGGAAGTAGATAAGGCCGCCGGTGATGATGATGACGCCGAGCAGAAGACCGACGAACAATGCATTGTCGGTCGGAAAAGTCCCCGCGGACGCCGGCACCAGTTTCTTGCGCACCAGCGAGCCCGCGATGGCAAGCACCGGCACCGCGATGGCGAAGCGGCCAATCATCATCGCCACTGCGCCCGTCGTATTGTAAAACATCGTATTGCCGGTCAAACCCGCGAAGGCGCTGCCGTTGTTCGCCGTCTGCGAGGTGAAGGCGTAGAGGATCTCGCTGAAACCGTGCGGCCCAGTGTTGTTCAATCCTGCCAATCCTGCGGGAATGACGCTCGCGATTGCGGTGAACCCGAGCGCCGACAGCGGCACCGAAAGGATGGCGAGCATCGCCATTTTCACTTCGCGCGACTCGATCTTCTTCCCCAGATACTCCGGCGTTCGTCCGACCATCAGGCCGGCGATGAAGACCGAGAGGATCGCGAACAGGAGCATTCCATAGAGGCCGCAGCCGACGCCGCCGAAAATGATCTCGCCCAACTGCATGTTGACGATCGGCACCAGACCACCAATCGGCGTGTAGCTGTCGTGCATGGAGTTCACGGCGCCGTCCGAGGTGTCGGTGGTGGTTGTCTCAAACAGTGCGGAGTCGGTGATCCCGAATCGGACTTCCTTGCCCTCCATGTTGCCGCCCGCCTGCAGGGTGTTCGCCTGCTGGTTGATTCCGAGCGGCGCCAAAGCGAGATTGCCCGCGCTTTCCGCGCCGTAGGAAACGAAGACGCCGACAAGGAACAGGATCGCCATCGCGCCAAACAGCGCCCAGCCCTGCTTGAGATTACCGACCATGCGCCCGAAGGTCATGGTGAGCCCCGCGCCGATCAGAAATTCAAGGATCGTTGTCAGTAAATTCGTGAGCGCGTTGGGGTTCTCGTAAGGATGCGCCGCATTGACATTGAAGAATCCGCCGCCATTGGTTCCGACGGTCTTGATGGAGATTTGCGACCCGACCGGGCCTTGCGCCAGGATCTGTCTGGCGCCTTCCAGCGTGTGCGCGGTCACGTAGGGATGCAGATTCTGCGGCATGCCCTGCCAGACAAAGATCAATCCGAAGATGATCGAAATCGGCAGTAGGATGTAAAGATTGCAGCGCGTGAGATCGACCCAGAAATTGCCGATCGTCGTTCCCGACCTGCGCACGAAGCCGCGGATGAGCGCGATCACGATGGCAATGCCCGTCGCGGCCGAGACGAAGTTATGTACGGTCAGCCCGGCCATCTGAACGAAGTAGGAAAGTGTCGTCTCTCCGCCATAGTTCTGCCAGTTCGTATTTGTCGCGAAGCTGATGGCCGTGTTTAGAGAAAGGTCGACGGGAACCGCCGCGATGCCCTGCGGATTGAATGGCAGAAAGGATTGAAGCCGCAGCAGGGCATAGAGCGTGACGAAGCAGACGAGATTGAACAGAAGCATGGCGACCGCATAGGTCACCCAGCCCTGTTCGCGCTTTTGATCGACGCCGCAAAGCGAATAGATGACTCTCTCGACGGGGGCGAAAACCGGTGACAGAAAGGTGCGCTCTCCGCTGAAGACGCGCGCCATGTAGGTGCCGAGCGGCACCGCGATGGCCGCGACGATCGCGAAGAAAATCAGGATTTGGGCGACGCCGTTGGCTGTCATGACAGGTCCTCAAAATTTCTCGGGCCGCGCGAGCGCGTAGACGAGATAGACAAGGATGCAGAACGCAAACAATCCGCCCAGGATGTAGTCGAAAAGCATGGTGTCCTCACATTGCGTCGCAGAGCGCCGTGTAAGCAAGAAAACAAACGAACAAACCTACGCCCAGAACCAACATCAACACATCGGCCACGATGAATCTCCTTGGGTCCCCAAGCGGCTCAGAACTGCGCACGGGTTTCAAGACTGTTCCTGAAACAACGGATCGACGCGGCAGCAGAATTTTCGTCGCACGACAGCGTAGATTCCCAGCAAGAGTTGGGGCCGCCAAATGCGGATTCGAGACGATTTGTTGCGCCGCATCAATATAAATTCCATAGCATTTCCGAATTGCGGGCTCACATTCGCGCGGTCGGGGCTCGAATCGCCGGGTCCGTTGCTCCGATCGCCGCGCGATGGAAGGAAAGATGAGAAATTCAGAGATCAGCGAGTCGATAGTGCGCGCGTGGCGCCGCTGCCGGCAAAGCTTGGCCAAATTCGGCCCTCTGACCGGTGCGACTCTTGTGCTTGTGCCCGCTGCAGCTTGGGCCGATGCGCTCCCGACGCCCGCCATGGTTGGCCCTCTCACTTCAAATCCGAACCCGATCAGTTTCGATGTCGGACCGTTCGGAAACATCTATGTCGGCGGAGTGCTGAGCGGTTTCGGTCTGGCGCAAAACAGCACGTATCCCGGAGATCACGGTACAAGGTGGGATTTCAGCAACGCGCAGGTCGTCGTGCAGAAGGCGAGTGGTCTGGTGCAATTCTACGTTCAGGCGGGACAATACGACATCCTGTCGCTCGCCACGCCCACCGTTTCATCGAGCTATTTCACCGACCATGCCTTCGGTCTGCTCGCGCAGGCCTATATCAAGCTTGCGCCGAGCGACAATCTGTCCGTCGAGATTGGGAAACTGCCCACGCTGATCGGAGATGAAGACACATTCAGCTTCCAGAATCCGCAGATGGAGCGCGGCCTGTTGTGGGATCAAACCAACGCACAAACCCGGGGCGTTCAGGTGAACTACGCGGTGGGTCCTGTTGCGCTGAACCTATCCTGGAACGACGGCTATTATTCGGACAGGTTCAACTCGATTTCGGGCTTGCTCGCCTGGTCCATCAATTCTGCGGACACGCTGGCATTCCTGGGCGCTGGAGACGCAGGCAAGAGTGCGACTTCCACGTTCATCACGCCCCTTCTTCAGAATAATCAGCAAATCTACGACCTCATGTACACGCATACGGAGGGACCGTGGATGGTGCAACCCTATCTTCAGTACTCTCATGTTCCTACGGACCCCACCATCGGCATCGATAGTTCAAGCGAGACACAATCGGCCGCCGTACTGGTCAATTACAACATCAACCCGAATTGGAACCTTGCCGGCCGCGTCGAATATATCGGCACGTCGGGCGGCCTCAATCTGCTGGAGGGACCGGGCAGCAGAGCCTGGTCGGTCACGATAACACCCACCTTTCAATACAAGGTTTTTTTCGTGCGCGGCGAGGCATCATACGTTGGCGCCGGGCATACGACTCCATTCGAAACGTCGTTGGGCGCGAACGGCACGAAGACCGATCAGCTCCGCGCGCTGATCGAAACCGGCGTGTTGTTCTGAACGCGGATCATTGGACATGGGGCGGGTCTGGGTCGATTTGTCGATTCATATTTTTCGGCGGATGACGTCCTGCAGCATCTCCTTGTCGAGCGACAGATCGGCAACGTTCCGCTTCAGCCGGCTGTTCTCTTCCTCGAGCTGCTTCAGCCGCTTCATCTCCGACGGCATCAGGCCCCGTACTTCTTGCGCCAATCGTAGAACGTCGCTTCGCTGATCCCAGCCTCCGACACACCTCCGTGCGCGCAGTCCCTTCCTCAGCCTGGCGCAGGATGAATGCGATTTTAGACAAGTTCGGCTGGCTCTGCGGCATTGCGGCATGGTCCATCAGCTCCGCGAACAGCGTTTCCTTTGTCGGAAGTGGTAATCTCGCAACGTCGACGAAATCGTCCTTCCCTACTCTGCCCCGGGACGACGGCGATGCAAGTATATGGCTTGAAACGCAAACCAGGTCGCGAATTAATATTGAATTTATATATCGGCGCCGCACCCGACGGAAAGGGTCGGAATCAACATCAGATTTATATTGTCAGGCGATGCGTTCCGGACGCACGTGCGCCCTCGTGGATGAACATTAGGAGTAGTTACATGCTGAAGACTTTAGGGGCCACGTTGTTGTTGGGCGCTGCATTGGCGCTCGCCGCGCGTCCGGCGTCGGCGCTGCAGGTCATTGAGACCCATACCGACAAGAATACCGACGGAACCACGACCTACCATTTCGCCGTCAAGACAGATCCAGGTGAAACCGTGGATTTCGTGACAGTGTACAATTTCGGCGGCCTCGTTGACGGTTCGGGAAAATCGCCGGCCGGCTGGACATTTTCGTCACCAGAATTTGGTCGAACTCCCACCTGGAACGGATATCCGGTGGTACTGCCGGTCGACATTCCGCAGCTCAACAACGTGACGTGGACGGCGGAGAGCCCTGTTGGCGGCGGAAAGGAAATTGGCGGTTTCAGTGTTACGACGCACGCGACCGGCATGACGGAGGGTGAATACACCGCGGAAGTTACGCGGAGTGGCGGAGGAAAACCGTCCAAGCAGGCCATCATCGGCCAGATCCCGACGCCCAGCTACTCAGTGCAGTAAGACAACAAACCATTGCGACGCCGGACGCTGCCTGGACAGCGGCGCCCGGCATCGTGGCGCCGGCAGGGTGCGGACTGATTCGCTCTCTATATGCAATTTAAATTGCTCGGCCCCATCTTGCCGCTCTACGAGAGCTATTGGCATACTGAATCGCTTGTTCGCATTGTTTGAAGCGGATCAAGTTTGCGATGATTCGCGCGCGCTATGGACGTTGCCGAAGCCGGGGGGAAGTCTGCTATGAAAATGGTAGGGGAAAGGCGGAGTTTGTTCCGCCAGCAACGCGACGGAGAAGGAACGCGCAAGCCGCGCGGGCAGAGATCGCGGCTGGCGGTCGCGGTCGTCATCGCGACAGGTTTTGGCTTCGGCGAGTTAACGGCCGCATATGCGCAAGGTGCCGATCAGTCGGCACCGCCGCCTGCCGCTCAACCGGCCAATCAGTCTGCAACAACGCCGGCCGCGCTGCCGGCAGACTGCACGCCGCCTATTGACCCGTACAAGAACTACGCATGCCTGGACGCTTACCTTGGCGACGACGTGTTCTCGCGGTTTGTCAATTATTACAAGCTGGAATGGGGACAGGCAGGGCCGCCTTCAGATCCGAACGCGCCGCCATCGCGCCGCGACGGCTGGCCCGCCACTCCGGAAACGACGCCGCCCATGCCGTACACCGAATTTCCCAATGGTGCCGTGACGTCCATCGGGGTGACGCGGCCGGGTTCGGTTGATAGCCCGTTGATGGCGGCAATCGCCAACACGAGCTTCGGGAAGCTGCTGATAGATAACAATTTTCAGATCTATGGCTGGTTCAATCCGGGCGCCAACGTCAGCTCGAACAAGAATAATTTCGGCAATGCTCCTATCGCCTACACGGTGAAGCCGAACACTGCCCAAGTGGACCAGACGGTCCTTTATCTCGATCGCTTCCCCGACACGGTCCAGACAGACCACATCGATTGGGGCATGCGTCTGTCGGTGCTCTATGGGCAGAACTACCGCTACACCAATTCTTATGGTCTCGCGAGCTGGCAATTCAACGGGAAGAATGACTATTACGGATACGACTTTCCGATGGTGTACGGGGAGCTGTGGATTCCGCAGGTTGCCCAAGGGCTTATGATCCGCGTGGGCCGATACATCTCTATTCCGGATATTGAAGCGCAGCTTGCGCCGAATAACATCATGTACACACACTCGATCAGCTATTCGTGGGACAACTACACCAACACCGGCATCGTGACGTCATGGCAGCTCACCAAGAACTGGATGGTACAGGTGGGTCTTGTCGATGGCACCGAAACGCCGATTTGGCACAACGGTCTGACAATCCCCAATCAATACGTCCTCGCTGGCAACTCTGACCCGCTTTACCCGGGCAAGACCATGCTGAAGGATCCGGGAAACCAGCCAACCGGCGTATTATGTGCGCGCTACGAAAGCGACAGTGGCAACGACGTAATTTATCCGTGTCTTGACGGCATCAACAACGGCGACTGGGGCTACAACAATCTTCAATGGCACGGCTTCACGTATTACCACAAGTTCAACGATCAGTGGCATATCGATTTCGAGAGCTACTATATGTCTGAAAACAACGTGCCGAATCTCAGAAATTCGGAGGCGCTGACAATTTTTGCAAACGGCGGCACGCCCTTCTCGCCGCAATACATGAAATTCAATTCGCCGAACCTGGCCTATTGCGGCAATGCGGCAGTACTTAAATGCGATGTCGATTCAGTCGGTGTCCTGTCCTACATCAACTATTCGCCGGACCCATTGGACAACATCACCTTGCGCCCAGAATATTACTACGATCCTCAGGGATGGCGCACTGGAACGGGCGGCTATACGCAATATTACGAAGTCACTCTCGGCTGGCAGCACTGGCTCTCGCCGCAAGTTGAATTCCGTCCGGAGATCTCCTATTGGCGTTCTTTCCATACCCCCGCCTACAACGGCGATCTGTATAAGGGAATCCCCGGCAACAAATTTGATACGACTGAATTTGCTTCGGACGTGATCGTTCACTTCTGATCAAGCGAGAGTCGCGGCGGCGGTCGCATCGTCACGGCCGCCTCGCACTTTCAGACTTCGTCTTGGTACCCGCGTGCGGTATCGTCTGATTCTGCTCCATGCGGAGTGAGCCACGATTCCGGAATCTGAAAAGTGACCGTACCAAATCTGGGGCAATATGCCCTGTTTGTGGTCTTCGTCATCGCCTGCGTTAAGCCGGTAGGCCTGTATCTCGTTCGGGTCTTCAACCGTGACAAGACCCCTCTTGACCCGGTTCTTCTCCCCATAGAGCGCCTTTTTTACCGCGCCGCGGGAATCGATCCCCAATCGGAGATGAACTGGAAGGAGTACGCGTTCGCATTTGCGATCTTCGGCGTATTCGGTACCGTGCTGCTCTCGGCCCTCCTGTTGTTTCAGCGTTCATTGCCCTGGTTCGATCCGGGGCACCAGTCGACGCCGATGACGTTCGACCTCGCGCTCAATACGGCGATTAGCTTTGCGACGACGACAACCTGGCAGGCCTATGGCGGCGAGACGACCATGAGCTATTTCAGCCAGATGGTTGGGTTGGCCGCGCAAAATTTCATGGCGGGGGCGGCCGGGCTCGCCGTCGGCATCGCCTTTATCCGCGGTCTCGCTCGCGAGAAGACCATGGGATTGGGCAATTTCTGGGTTGATCTCACGCGTGCGATGCTTTGGGTACTTCTGCCATTGTCCGTAGCAGGGGGCGTATTCCTGATCTGGCAAGGCGTCCCTATGAATTTCAATCCCTACACGAACGCCACGACGTTGGAAGGTGCCGCGCAGGTCATCGCGCAGGGACCCGTCGCGGCGCTGGAATCGATCAAGAATTTGGGAACGAACGGTGGCGGATTCTTAAATGTCAACGGCGCGCATCCTTACGAGAACCCAACTGCGCTGACAAACGTCGTCGAAATGTTGATGATTGTCGTTCTGCCGGCGTCACTGATTTACACCTTCGGCCACACAGTCGGTCGAACGCGACAGGGATGGATGTTTCTTGGGGTGATGACGTTTCTTTTCGCAGCCGGCCTGAGTCTAGCCACCTGGGCGGAGCAAAGCGGCAACCCGCGCATCACAGCGCTCGGGGTGGGAACGCAAGCGAGCGATCTTCAGGCTGGCGGCAATATGGAAGGCAAGGATGTGCGATTCGAAATCCAGGGCTCGGTGCTCGCGGCGGTCGCAACATCGAACGGCGCAACAGGGTCGTACAATTCCATGCATGACAGCTACACGCCGCTCGGCGGCATGGTTCCACTCGTGAACATGCTGCTGGGGGAGGTAGTCTATGGAGGGCTGGGAACCGGTCTTTACAGTATGGTGATGATAGTCCTCGTGAGCGTCTTTATTGGAGGTTTGATGGTGGGACGAACGCCGACGTTTCTGGGCAAACAGGTCAGACAGCAGGAAACGAAGCTCGTGGCGTTCTACATGATTCTCGGGACCGCAGTGGTTCTGGTCCTCACCTCCATTGCCATTGCCACGGCATGGGGTAGGGCGGGACTGGCCGTCAATACGGGCGCGCACGGCTTTACGGAAATTCTTTTCGCTTATTCCAGCTCATTTGCCAATAACGGTCAGAGCTTCGCGGGCTTGAATGCCAACAGTGTCTTCTACAACCTGACCACAGCAGTCGCGATGTTGGCCGGGCGGTTTGGATCGGCGGCACTCGCATTGGCGTTGGCGGGATCCTTCGTGGTGCAACCACGAAAGCCTGACACCGCCGGATCGCTAGAGACCGACACGCCGACCTTCGCCATTTTCGTGACCGCAACTGTCATCATTCTGGTGGGACTTAGCTATCTACCCGCCTTGGCGTTAGGTCCCATCATTGAACATTTGATGATGGCAGTCCCCTGAGCGCACCGGAGATTAATTCAGTACGGCAATGTTGAGTCGAGAGCGAGCGCCCGGTGTTCGTTGGTTTTCACCTCGACGGATTGCATCAACGCGCCGCCGTCATGCGCCCATCGCTCGGACCAGGTTATATTCGAGACGACGAAGTACCTTCCGCTTGCGACGTGTTGAAATCTGAAGTGTCCGGATTCATCGCACTCCACGTGCCTCGTATAGATATTGACATCGTCGCTCGCGGGTAAACGTCCGTAGGCTTGCTCTTTGGAATAGCCAGCGTTTGGGTTTCCAAACAGCGAATTCATGAGTTCTGTAGTAAACGATGTCGCTGGTACGAGAGAGACCCCATCAAGCTTGCATGTATGCACGTCACCACTCTGCAAAGTCAGTGACGCATGTCCTTCGATCGAATTTGATCCATTTGCGAGGGCAAAACGCGCCGCTTCGGGGTCAGGTGTGGTTGCAAGAGTCGGCGGCTGCGCGCATGCCGCGCAGAGGCCGAATAACAACACAAAAATAAAGCGAATGGCGCCGTGGACACGATCAAACTGCAACAATCTCATGACGAGAACTCTGATCTGACGGTTGGCGACTGGAATTTGGAGACGGTGTGGAGCAAATAGGCCGCGCCTTTTTTGCATGTGGCCGTCTCGGAACCTCCGGCTCGAAGCGATTGTGTAATCATCTCGCAAGAGCTATCACAACGACAGAAGTCGCCGCGATCACAAACGGCCCGAGAACCGCGGTCAAATTGACAATCCGGCGCCGTGTCGGCTGTTTCACGCCGGCAGGGAATTCTCTCGTCAGGCCTGACCTCGGAGACATTTCAGGATTTGTGGGGCACCAACTACTGCTGCCATTGGGATGCCAGTACATCTCGCTTCCATTCTCTGAAATTGCTTCGCCACTTTCGGCGAAGATCTCATCCGAAGTGTGGGGTTTGGCCCGTATGAATTCGAGGGGTTTGGTGCGGCGCACCAATATAGATTCCGTATGGAAGTGCGCGAGCAACGGGCGATGTATGACGGCGAGTACCACGGCGGCGGGAACATTGTCTTCAAACGGCTAGCAGCATAGACGCGCAAAGGGCGCGCATCGGGGGGGGAGATCGCGACGCGCGCCCTGCTTGGCGCTGAACGTTTTGGGCCCGGAGGTTTAACCCTCCAAACGTTCGGTGGAGCGTCATAGCCCCAAACCAAATATAAAAGCCACGCTGATTTCGTCCTGTATCGGTCGATGGCTCGCGGCTTCTTGGTTTGGGTTTTTCGTCATAGCGTTATCATAGCACTCCATTTTAAAGGGGAATATCATGAAGAGATTACTATCTGTCTCGGCTGCCGCTGCCATTATCATGATGTCCACTACGGAGGCATACGCATGTCGGTGGGATGCCTTTGAAACGAATGTGAAATGGTGCATGGCTCCTCCTGGCGGGTGCGGCGATAATAACTCGCGCTGTCAGGGACAGCGGACGATGAATCGTGCTGTTGATGCCAATGACGCAGGGCTGTTGCATGATGGCTTCGAAATTTGTCAGTCGGACAACAGTGCCGCCGAGAAGAGCGGGAGAAATTGCATCAACGAAGATGGACCAAAGGCTTTAGGGATCGCTAGTCGGTACCGCCACAGCTAGGCAACCAAACTTCACCAGTGCCTGAGATTGGTTGCCCTTGACCCGACTGCAGAGCGCGTATTCCTTGCCGGATGGATTTGCTGACAGCCTTTGGTCTTGTTGCCGTCACGGCCATGCTGGTGACCTACGCGCTTGAATCGCGAAGCCATTGGTTTACGCTCGCCTTCGCCGTGGCGTGTCTGTTCGGTTCGCTCTACGGCTTCCTGCAAGGCGCGTGGCCGTTTGGGATGATCGAGGCAATTTGGGCCTGCGTAGCGTTGTGGCGCTGGCGGGCCAGAATGGGGTGAAATCGCCGCCTGCGCTCTCCGGAATCCTGGTGCGTCCTCTCAATCATCCAATGTGCAACGCAACCATCATCATGTTTATCCCGAGCACCGTACCCAGGACGATTGCCAGAACCAAACCGATCTCGCCGATCACTTTATAAGGGGAATTTGTATTCGCCACATCGTCGAGGTCGCCCCCGACGGTGACGTTCGTGGTCGGGAAGATGTCCCAGTTCTGATCGTCTTGGTTTGCACGCATTTGTTCGTCGCGCATGATTCTCCTCGCCTGACTGGCTAGGTCAATCACATGCGCAAAGTACCGTATAAATTCGAGAGCGCTCCGAGGGCGTGGGTTGTATAAGACTTCAGGGACGAGTGCCGTCGCGGACAGGGCTTTATATAGACGGCATATAAATTGGACGGATCGAATTGCGCGGCAGCGATCCAGTCGGGTTCTTTCCGATCTTGACCTTGCACGCAGCATCCTATTCCGATCCATCGCGGTCGAAGGTGCGATGATGGAAGAATCCGACAGCGCTGCATACGTTCAAAAAGGCAAGCGACAGGAACGGCGAAGGCTCGCTCCGGTCTGGCGGGCGATCATTGAGACCGGGTTCATATTGTTTCTGTTTTATTCAAATCTGTTGATGGGAGAATTTACGCGTTCAAACGCTGCGCACGGCAGGAGCGTAATTCTTGCCATTGTCGACATCTTTACAGTCACCAATCTTGCGATTGGCACTGTTTCCGCGCTGATAGGATTTGTGGTGGTGGAATTTCTCCGCGGGAAAATCTGAACGTCGCGGGCTGGGCTGACCGCAAAAATGAGCCGCTACGTGTGCCGCGAACACATCGACTGCGAAGGAGGTGTGAAGCTGCAGAAGAGATGAGGGCAGGTCCCTCG
>PKWC01000002.1 GCA_003131925.1 Alphaproteobacteria bacterium
TTTTTCAACAGCCTGCTAGTGGACTTTCCACGAGCCGCATGAGTGCCAGCCCGCGGGAGCCGCCAGCCGAGTCCATTTCAAGATGCTTGTTCTTTGCTGGCTGGCGAACGGCGCATGCGCGTCACCCCGGCCATGGCGGCGGGTGTCTCTGATAGGCTGTGGACGCTTGAGGAATTGGTCGAGCAGACATCGTGAGCCGCATCCCGCTTTGGAACCGCCTCCCGCCGTGGGTTCATATCGCGTTTCTGATCCTGCAAGCGCCGTTTCTCGTGATCGGGGTGTACGCAATCTATCGGTTTGCGGTCGGAAGCCTGAGAGGCGCTATTATCGTCGGCACACTTATGACTGTGTGGCTCATCTGGGTGTACGTGATTTGGCTACGCCTACAGAAGCGGCGGGAGCGAAATTCAAATTAGGGCGACTATGCGGAACTTGACGGATCATCAGTTGATCTGAACCCCCGTTCCTGTTCCGCCAGCCCGTATATCTGCGCAGAAATCCGTAATGGTGTTGCCCATGATCACATCGTTTCCGATGGAGACGGGGGCGCTATCGCTGCAAGAAAAAACGCCTCTGACGCGGACCGCCTGTCCGTTAAGGAAACGCACGAAGAACTGCTCGTTTCCTCGTCTGTTATAAACGACCAACGTGTGCCGGTCTGGACGCTTGGAATAGGAATACTGCCCCGGAACAAGGTGGAACTCGTTGCCTTCAATTCTGTAGATAAGATTTCCGGCAGCATCGTATGCGTCGGCATCAATAGAAAGGCCACGTGCGTCTCGCGTCAGCGTCAAGATCGGACACGATCCGACTCTGCCAGGAACCAGTCTACCATTTCCGGTGCCGATGACCCCGTTTGTCCCAAACACCATCAAAAGACCATCGGCTGGGACGGCGGTTCCACATCCATTGTGCGGCGTCGGATCGTTCGCGGGGGTAATCCAACCATGGATTTCCGTTTCTGGCGGCAGGAAAGGGATTGGTGCTGGCGCGTAGACGAAGATAGCAAACGCCCCCAAGACCGCAGCGGCGGAGCACGCCACCCAAAGCGACGTGGACAACTCCATGAACGCCAGTGCGCTTACGCCAGTAACGCCGCCTAAGAGGGCTAGGATATGGTTCGTTGGCCATACTTCGATAACATCGAAGACCACAAAAAGACCGAGAAGAACAAACTCGCCCAAGAGACGACGCACATCGCGATTCATCCATTGGTGCCGTTCATCTTCGGCATGATTTTCGGGCTCGTGCTCGCTGTCATCGCTGCTCATGGGTAATCACAGTTGTTAGAAATGAGAATTCCAACTGAATTTCCTCTCTGGCCTTCGGCGCCTGAAGCGCCTGCCAGTCCGCGCGCTTCAGCATCCTGCTATCGCCGCACCGAAGATATCTTCGTTCATGCGGTTGTTATGACGGAACTGGAATTCCGCGACGTACAGCGGGAGATACTTGCGGCTGACATTGTGAAACGTGCCGACTACGCCGCGCTTGATCAGCGACCAGAAGCCTTCGATGTTCTGTGTGTGGATTGCGCCGATGACGTATTGGCCTTTGTTGTGGTCAACCGTCTCGTGCGGGAATTCTGCGCCCAGATAGTTGTAACCAACCCATTGATCCGTGCAGAGAAGGCTTACTTCCGTCGAAACCACTTCGCGGACGAACTTTGTCAGAGTTTTTGCCTGTACATTGTCGATGACGCGCGCCACGATATTGCCTTTGCGGCTGATCGCGCCGACCACGATAGCCTTGCCGGAACCACCCGTTCCGCCTTCGCCGCTTCCGCGCTTATCCTTATGCCGGTTCTTGGCTTTGCCGCCGACGAACGTCTCGTCCACTTCCACGACACCCATGAGCTTCTGGAATTCCTTGTCCACGAGCGCGGTGCGGATGCGATGGCACATATAGTGTGCGGTCTTGTACGAGCCGAAGCCCATCACGCGCATGACTTCGAGAGCCGCAACGCCTTTCTTGCTGGTCATCATCATGTGGATGACGCGGAACCACTCGCGCAGATTGACCTTGGTGTTTTCGAAGATCGTTCCGACAAGGTGCGAGAAGCGATAAGCGCCGCCCTCACGGCATTCCGGGCATTCCCACTTCAGTTCCATCGTCTTGAGCGGATAAACCTTATCCGAGCNNGCCTTCTGGCCAGCGATGGGCGATCAGGTAGTCATCGCATGCCCGCTCGGTCGGGAAGGCGGCTTCCCACTGGCCGATGGTCATCTGGTGGATCGGCTTGGGCTGTTTTCGGCGGCCCATAACGGTCTTCCCTCTAACGTAGGGAGAATATGGCATGGCTAAATCAATCCGTCAACTGCGGCATAGTCGCCCAAATTAGGACACTACCCAGCTTTGAGGGTTTTTGATTCATCTCTTGTGCTGCGGTTAACCTGCGCGCTGGGTCGGCTTCAACGGATCGCCAATAGTTGAGAACTCACCACTTCAACCCGGTTGTGTTGAACGCGAGCTGTTGTTCACCTTCCGTAAAAAACTCAGCCTCAATTATGGCGCGGTGTGAGCGTTTCAGAGCCTCGACAAACCGACGAGAGGGTTGGATGGAAATGACGTTGGTCGTCCCGTCAGATGGCGTACGACAGGTGTAGTTCCGAACGGATCCATCATCGAACTCCACAGCGATTGCGCCGCCACCGATGTTGTCACATGTGAATTGCCCCTTTTCAATTCGCAGAAGCACACTCAGATGTCCGGTTCTTTGATCGACGAGTAAAATTCCATACGACCCACCAGAGAACGGAAACGCAAATTGCAGTCTATTTTGGCTAATCAGCGCCGCGAGATGCGAGTTGGTGCCGTGCATCTCATCTTTGTCGTCTCTGTAATACCACGCATTACCAGCAAGTTGGGCCTGGGCCAGCCGATCTGCAGGAGAGCAGGCATTTGGTGCGACGCATCCTGCTGACTTGTTCGTGGCTTTCGTCTTAGTGTCTTTCGCAACCTTCTCAAACGTAGCTGTCAGATTGGTGCCTTCATTGGCCGCGCCGGTAACGAGAACGGCGCACCCGATTGGAAGTAGGACGAAGAATGGGAGCAACGCGCCCAGCGCGCTCCAGGAGACCTTGACCATGACAGCCTCGCGGCAAACACAACAGTGCGGAAAAGTATCTGGGCATCCGGTAAAATAGGCACTTAGAGAAATAGCCGGTTCTTTAAACAACTTACGTTGGTTTGCGAGGCCAGAAATAGCCATCACCCGCCGACTGCGGGATCATTGCCCTAATCTGAAATCACTCGTAGATCAGCAGTCAAAATCTTTTCGCCTCTGCAACATTCATAAAGATCGTCACCAGAATGTCCGCTGTCGTCGGCTATCTTCACGTGCTGTTTTCCTTCGCGTAGCAACTCACGGGCATTGCGCAAGGGCACCCTCTAGATCAAACTCTCGTGGCGGCGGTTCCGAATCTTCGAACCGCACATCGGCAATGGTCGCGCTGGTCTCTGTCAACTGAAGACGAACTGGGGGTTGGTATGGAATAAACTCGGAAGCTGCCGCACCGGACAGGATGAAAATGCGAACTGGGTATTGATCGTGATCCGGCCGGAGTTGGCATCCTCAGCCGGAAATCCTGTTCGCGACGTGAATTCGAATATCGCGCCGTAGCCGTGAGTTCCGCCGCTGACTGTCGTGCCATAAAGCGCGCCCTTCGCATCGAGCGGGCCGGGTTCGTTCCATCGATGTCATTGTTAGGAGCGCGCAGTCGCACTACCGCATTTTGGGCGCGGGCGTGCCATCGGACCAATTCGTCACCGCCACCATAATCACGCTGATCGCTTCCGATGAATCCTGGTACTGCGGGTTCAGCATCGGGGGCGCGCCGGGAAGATCCGCGCCCCAATTCGTGCCCTCCGCGCGCGGGAAATAGAACATCAGATGCGGCACCCAGTTGCGCGCCTCGTCGTTGAGATAGCCTTGCTTCGACATCATGTAAGTCATCGCGCCGGCTTCAAGACGCGGCAATGTGTGCTTTTCGATGCTTTCTTTGATCGCAGCAGCAATCTCCGGCTTGGAGCGCCCCGCGAGCACCAGCTCCGTGCGCCTGATCGTGTAAGGCAGGATAGAGCGCACAGCCATTGGATTGTAGCAGAGCGGCCCCCGCATATGCGGATTCCAGAATTGCGGAAAGTCGTATTGCGACATCCACCCGCGCTCCACCGCGCAGACGAAACCGTTGCTGCCTTTGATCGAGGTGTCGTAGCCGTGGCGCGTCAACACCAATACAGTTGCCTTGTCCGCGATGGATGGCGGCGCAGCGCTCTTCGCCATCGCGATCTCGGCAGAGCGGTCCATCATGTATTGATCGAGCGGCGCCATCGCGGGATAATCCGCAGCGCGCACAGCGGATGCAGACAGCAAAACCGCGGCGCAAGCCGCGAAACCTCTCAATGCCGCCCATCGCATCGCGATCCCCTCCATAATGGACGCGAGGACTGTCGTGGAAGACGTTTACACTTCGCAAGTCACTTCTTTGCGATGGCGGTCGAAGTTGCTGGAAGGATCAAGCGTTGTTCCGGGGACAAGGCGTGGTCGATGATCCGCAGTGCGTGCCGTTTGGGTGCCGAGCTTCCGTCCTTGACGGGTCGAACGGAGCCTGGCGAAGCACGTACCGGCAGGGCGCACCGGACAGGATAGAACTGGGAACTGGCTAATTCTCGTACAACGGGCTGCGTGACCCTTCACTCCCGGGCAATCATCTTCCCGGCGATCACTTCGGGGGCGGATTGTCGAGCAGGTACGGCAGGCCGCCATTGATGTTCACATTTTCGCCCCAGATGGACGGATCGAATCCCGCGGGCAGGCCCGATTGTAGTTGCTGCGTGGTCAGGCCGGTGATGCCCGGATCGTTCGGCGCATAGCCCGCGCCCTGGCTAGGAAAGCGACCCTCTACGGCATCGGCGTCTGCTTCGCCGCTCGCAGATGTCCCCTATGGGGTAATCTTCCACACCGTTCCGAGATTATCTGTGCCACCGAGTGCTGTTGTGCCGTAAAGGGCACCGTTCTTGTCGAGGATAATGCCGCCCTGCGGATAGCTCCCATCGGCATTGCCGGCGAAACAGTGGAGGATGGTCTCCGTCCACACCCCGCCGGATTGTGTCAATTCAAACACGGTTCCGGTTCCCGGAGGACCACAGTGGCCGCCATATGAGGTCGTTCCATAAAGGCTGCCTGACGGACTCCAGCGGAGCCCCGCGATTGGGTTAGCGCCATCCTCATTAAAAGAATCGAACTCGTGCAGAGTGGTTTCAGTCCATTTGCCGGCCGATCGCGACAGCATGAAGACTGTACCCTCGTCGGTGGTGCCGCCGAATTTGGTCGTGCCATAGAGCGCACCGCTTTTGTCCTTGATCAACGTGCCCCAGGGCTCATAGCCATCGCTGCCACCCGTGAAGGAGTAGATGATCTTCAATTTCCACGCGCCACGAGACTGAAACAGCTTGAAGACCGTGCCGTTGCCGTAGTGACCGCCGTAGATCGTGGTCCCGTAGAACGTCCCCGATCCGGCCATGAGAAGCCCGGCGTAAGGTTCCACACCGTCGCCGTTTCCCCTGAACGAGTGAAGCAGGGTCTCGGTCCACACCCCGTTGACCTTGCTCAATTCGAACACGGTGCCCAGATTATAGGTGCCGCCGCCATAGGTCGTCCCATACAGGTTGCCGGATTTATCAATGACGAGATCGCTATACGGCTGCGCACCGTCACCCGATGTCCCTCCGAAGGCCCAGATCGTTTGGTGGGCCCACTTTCCCCCGCTCTTGACCAACGCGAAAACATTGCCGCCGTTATAGGCATCGCCGGCCGAACTCGTGCCATACAGAACTCCGTTCGCATCCCGGATCACCCCCGCGGCGGGCATGGCGCCGTCGCTGTTGTCGAAGGTGAGAAGTGACGACTTCTTCCAGGAACCGCCCTCATTCCTCAGTTTGAATATCTGGCCGTAGGTCGGTATCTGCGCGTCACCGACGCTGCTTCCATAAAGGGACCCATTGATGAACCGGAGCCGCCCAGACGGATAGGCGGAATTGTAGCTTTTGAAGCTGTAAAGCACGGTTTCCGTTGCCGCCATTGCGGGCAGCGCCAAAGCAGCCAGCGCCACTAAACCGACCGCAATCCGATTGATGGGAAGACGTTTCATTTGTTCCCGCTCGGACCACCGCGTGCACCAAGAGCACGCCAGTCGGGCAACCTACACCGCTACTGCGTCCGGAGCCAATTCGTATGCAATCCATACGTGAGCCAACCCCGCGATCCAAAGCCCGAAGGCGGGAATATCGCCAACGATAACGCGCGAAAGCGCCGCTCCCTACATAGGCTCCCTAAGGCAGAGGTTAGGCTCCCTAAGGGAATGCCGGTGCAGCTGGTGGAAATGGAAGTTCTGGCGGAACTGCTAGAGTCGCTTCCGCCCATAGCCAACGACAACAGCGAGGATGATGGGGAATGAGCAAGCGGGTTGCGGTCTACGCGCGCGTCTCGACAACGCGGCAGGCCGAGA
>PKWC01000119.1 GCA_003131925.1 Alphaproteobacteria bacterium
CCGGCGTTGCGCACGAACCACTGGTAGGTCTCGACCGTTACCGGGCCGTTTGCGGCGTCCTCTCCGATCAGCAGCGGCTTGCAGAGGCGCTCCCGATAGCCGTGATCCTTCAGCTCGCCGATGAACTGGTCGACGAGGTTGCGGCGGTGCGTGAGGATCAGCACGCCACCCGTGCGCGAGGCCTCCACGAATCCGACCGCCGCGACCGTCTTGCCGGCGCCGGTCGCGTGCTCGAACCAGAAGCGCCGGGCTGCGCCCAGGTCGTCGTCGACGCCCTCCGGCGAGATGTCCTCGTCGAGGTCGGCGTCGGCATCGTGCTGCCAGTCGAGGGGCTCGTCGTCGTCGCTGATCTCCTCCTCGGCGTCGTCGTCTTCGTCATCGTCGTCTTCGGCGTCTTCGTCCTCGAGGTCGTCGTCCTCGGGCTCGCCGTCCTCGGCCGACTCGGCTTCGATCTCCGAGTCCCGATCCGCACCGGAGTCGGCTTCGATCTCGACATCGACCTCGAGTCGCTCCGGCGCAGCGGCATCGGCGGGTTGTTCGGTGAACCCTGTCGTTTGACTGAGCTCGGATCGGATCATCACGGCCCCCTCGACAGCGGCGACTCGGGCATATTAACCCTAACGCCAGCCGACAGCGAGAACTATTCAAACGGAATCAGAGGGTTAATAGAACGTGAAGCCGCTTCAGCCGAGCCGCACTGCCCAGGGAGCGGCTATGCACCGCGCTGCGCACCAGCTCTTCGACCGGCCGCTCGTGTTCGAGGACGCGCTGGCGCTCGCGGTTATCGGGTTGGAGGCCGAGGCCGAGCTGCGCCGCGGGCAGGACTGGCATGGGCACGCTGCTCCGGGATTGCGGGCCTTCATCGTGGCCCGGAGCCGGCTGACCGAAGATCTCCTCGCGGAAGCAGCGGGACAAGGCACCCGGCAGTATGTGGTTCTGGGAGCCGGTCTCGACACTTACGGCTACCGGCAAAGCCGGGGTCGTCCGCCGCTCTCGATCTTCGAAGTCGATCATCCGGCGACACAGGCGTGGAAGCGGGCGCGGTTGAAAGAGGCGAACCTTGCGATTCCTGCGAATGTTTTCCACGCGCCGGTCGATTTCGAGCGCGAACCGCTCGATGCCGGGCTGAGAAGTGCGAATTTTGATTTTGACAGGCCGGCCTTCGTGGCGTGGCTGGGCGTGACGCCCTACCTCTCGCGCGATGCGGTGATGGCGACTCTGGGTTTCGTGGCTTCCCGCCTCGCGAAAGGCAGCGAGATCGTTTTCGACTATGCGGAGCTGGTGGATGTTTCCGACCCGTCTCGCCGCGCGCGCTTCGACGCCTTGTCGGCGCGGGTCGCGCGGGCAGGCGAGCCTTTCCGCACCTTCTTCGATCCTGCGACTCTCGAGCGCGATGTGAGGGCTCTCGGTTTTTCGGACATGCACGATTGGGATGCGTCGGCGCTCAATGCGCGCTATTTTGCCGGGCGCGGCGACGGGCTGCGGATCCCCGGGCTTGGGCATTGTCTCCACGCCCGCGTGTGATCCGGGGAAAGAGGGGACACAATGCAGATGTTGATTGCGGCGGCGGCGGTCTTTCTGGCCATCCATCTTCTCGTCGCCGGCACCACGATTCGCGACGGGATTACGGGAGCAATCGGCGAGCGTGTCTATCTGGGCCTTTTCTCGCTCGCCTCGCTGGGCGTGATCGTCTGGCTGGTCATGGCGTACAACACCGCGCAGTCCGGCGACGACCCGCTGCTCTACGATCTCGGACCGGGCCTGAGACATCTTGGAATTCCGGTCGTCGCGGTTGCGTTTCTGCTGGGCGTCCAGGGCCTGTTGATGCGCAATCCGACGCGCCTGCAGATGGGTGGCGTGGTCGCCGTGCAATCCGATGCGATTACGGGCGTGCTGCGCATCACGCGCCATCCCTTTCTCTGGGGCGTAGCGATCTGGTCGGGATTTCATCTTGCGGCGAATGGCGACGAAGCGTCGGTGATTTTCTTCGGCACGTTCTTCGCCCTGTCGCTGGCGGGCACGTTCTCCATCGACGCCAAGCGCAAGAGAAAGCTCAGCGCGGCCTGGGATGGGTTCGCGTCGAGAACATCGAACATTCCTTTCGCGGCAGTGATTGCAGGTCGAGGCCAATTGCACCTCGGCGAAAGTTTCGGCTGGCGGTTCTGGGTCGCAGCACTTTTGTTTTTGGCGATCCTGTTCGCACATGCGCGGATATTCGGCGTCTCGCCGTTCCCGGGTGGATGGGTACCGTTCTGAACCATCGAAGCGCCGTTAACGCCATTTTGGCGGGCGGTGCTCATTATGATGTGTCGGCCAGGCGAGTCGCATTACTTCCAGAGCGGAACCGCAATTGATCGATCTCGCCCATCTCGCCCGTTACACAGGCGGCGAAGCCCGGCTCGATGCCGAAGTGCTCGAACTGTTTTCGGCTCAAACTGCGGCAATGGTGGAACGCCTCGAAACGGCGCTCGAACGGCCCGATGTCATAGCCTGGCGCGACGTCACGCATTCGCTGAAGGGCGCCGCGAATGGCATAGGCGCTTTTGCGCTTGGCGAGGCTGCAGCCGATGCGGAATCAGTCGATCCCGCGATCGAGCCCCGGCGGGCGGTGGAGGTTTTTCACGCAGTGAAACGGAGCGCCCAGGTTGTGAGTTCGTTCATCGACGCTTATCTGGGCCGATAGGGGTCGGGTTCGCCTTGGCGGCGCCCCGACGGACGGGTTGCCGCGACCGGCGATCCCCACCTATAAGCCGCGCGCGCACGGAAGCAGTTGTGGAATGGCTATCGAAACCGATGTTGCAATCCTCGGCGCAGGGCCGATTGGTCTCTTCGCCGTGTTCGAGCTGGGGCTGCTCGATTTGAAGGCCGAGCTGGTCGATATTCTCGACCGGCCGGGCGGACAATGCACCGAGCTCTATCCCGAAAAACCGATCTACGACATCCCCGGTCTTCCGGTCGTATCCGGACAGGACCTGACCGACCGGCTTATGGACCAGATCAAGCCGTTTCACGCCGGATTCCATCTGAGCCAGATGGCGAGCAGTCTTGAAAGGCTGGCCGATGGACGCTGGAAGCTCTCAACCGACGCGGGCACCGAAATCGTGGCGCCGGTCGTCGTCGTTGCGGCAGGGGCGGGCAGCTTCGTGCCGAAGCGGCCGCCAATCGCCGGAATCGACGCTTACGAAGGCAAGAGCGTCCACTACGCGGTGCGCAAGATGGAATCGCTCCGTGGACGGAACATCGTGATCGCGGGCGGAGGCGATTCCGCGCTCGACTGGACGATCAATCTGGCGCCGCTCGCCGCGAGCCTCACGCTCGTGCACCACCGCGACGGCTTCCGCGCCGCGCATCACAGCGTCAACCGCATGCGCGAACTCGCAGCCGAAAAAAAGATCGCGTTTCACGTCGCGAGCGTGAAGGCGCTCCACGGCGCGGGCGGCCAATTGGAAGCCGTGACGCTTTCCGGCGCCGACAAGAAGGAGTGGACGCATGAATGCGATACGTTCCTTCCCTTCTTCGGCCTGACGATCAAGCTCGGACCGATTGCGGAATTCGGATTGAACCTGAACGAAAATCTCATTCCCGTGGATACTGCGAAGTTCGAAAGCGCAACGCCCGGCATCTTCGCAATCGGCGACATCAACGCCTATCCGGGCAAACTCAAACTCATTCTTTGCGGGTTCCACGAAGCAGCCCTGATGGCGCAGGCGGCGTTTCACATCTGCCGGCCGAACGAGAAGCTGCGTTTCCAGTACACGACCTCTTCCTCCAGCCTGCAGAAGAAGCTGGGCGTGGCATGAAGATCGTTGCGATCGACCGCAACGGGAAGGAACACGTGCTCGAGGGCCGCGACGGCTGGAGCGTCATGGAAATATTGCGCGACGCGGGGCTTCCGGTCGCCGCCGAATGCGGCGGCGCCTGCGCCTGCGCGACCTGTCACGTTTACATCGATGGCGAATGGTACGCGAAGCTCGCGCCGCCTTCGGAGGCGGAAGTGGACATGCTCGACATGGCGCTGGCCGTCGAGCCGATCTCGCGCCTCTCGTGCCAGATCGTCTGCGCGCCCACGCTCGACGGCATCAAGCTGACCATCGCGCCGGAATAGCCGACAAGCTGCTCTCCGGGCTACGCGTACCAGACCAGGGCGAAAGTCATCGTCATGGTCGACCCCACGGCGAACCAGTACAGCCAAGAGACGTACAATGGCGTCCTGAACGAGACCATTCTGCGCGGATTGGAGCTGCGCCGCCGAAAAGTTTGTTCGTACGCGTTCACACTGAAATTCAGCCGGCTCATGACAATCACCCGCAGATTGCTCCGGAGAAGTTGGAGCGAAATGAGACGTTTCAGGACGCCAGAAATCTGGCTCGTACTGAACGGGTGCAATGCGCGGGCCAAGGAGCTGCGCTGCGTTTGTAGAAAATTAGTAATTATTGTATTGCGATAATAAATTTTCCTGATACAATAGCGAAAAAGCCACTCCGAGGAGGATGCCGATGGTTGTGTCCAAACCGCTCGCGCGCGCGAGTCGCATCATGGCCTTGTTCTCAGCGGCCGCGGTCTTCGTCGTTCCGCTCGGCACGGCCTTCATGTTTCTTGCTCCGCAATGGGCAAGGCCGCTTGGCCTCGACATGGATCGGCACGGCCTTTCGCATCTGACCCAGGCCGTGCCGTTGCTCGACCGTGCGTTCGCGCTCGCCTGTGCGATGATCCTCGCTGCGATTGCGACGTTCGGACTCGTTGCGCTCACGTGTCTCCTGTTCCTGTTCAATCGCGGCCAGGTTTTCGGACACGATGCCCTGCGTGCGTTCGGCCAGATCACGGCCGCGCTGTTCTGGAACGTGCTGGCCGCCTTTCTCATGGAAGCGCCAATCTCGTACTTTCTGACGCGGGATCATCCGCCCGGCCAGCACGGTGAGTTGCAACTGACCATCGGCTCCGACGACGTGCAGGTGCTTTTCCTCGCCGGCGTCGCCTGGGTTGTCTCGCGCGTGATGGCTGAGGCGAGGCGCGTGGCAGACGAGAATGCGGGATTCGTCTAATGATCGTCGTCAATCTGGACGTGATGCTGGCAACGCGGAAGATGCGATCGAAGGAACTGGCTGAACGGATCGGCATCACCGAGGCCAATCTTTCGCTGTTGAAATCGGGCAAGGTAAAGGGCGTGCGATTCTCTACGTTGGAGAAAATCTGCGCAGAGCTTGCGTGCCAGCCCGGAGACCTTTTGGAATATCGGGCAGACGCGTAAGCGGCGCGGCGCGCGATGAGAGAGGTGGGCCCGCGCAGACTGGCTTCGGCGAGCGCAGTCCTTCTGCTGCATCTGGCCCTCCTGACGGCATTCATTTTCGCGATGAATTCGCGCCTGCGGCTGACCTACCCCGTTCAGGAAATCGAGGTGTCGTTTCCGGCGTCTGTCGCTAGGGCGCCGCGGCCGGTGGTTCCGCTGTCCCCGGAACTGATTGCGCCCGTAATGCCCGCGCAGCCGACGCCGCCGTCCGGTCCTTCTGTCCCGGAAATTGCTCCGGCTCCGTCACCTGGCTCGATCTCAGGTATCGGCCGCGCGCTTTTCGGCTGTGATCCCTCGACGCTGGATCTGCTGCCGCCGGAACAGCGGGCGGCGTGCCTGCGCCTGCCGCAGTCCCGGCCTCGCGAGCAAAGCGTCCGCCTGGGCCCGCCTCCCGATCCCAATTCACCGTTCACCAAAGAGATCGAGGAACGGTTCCGGCAGGCCAATCCGATCAACCGCCCATGCCCGCTCGGCAGCTATCAAGACACCCACGGGCTCCCATGCTTCGGCTTCGAGGAGAAATCGCCATTGCTTGGAGCCGGACGCTGAGGAAGGTCGAAATGAATCACAAGGAGACGGTGGGACAGTGAGAATTGTTGTGCGCCTTCAGCGCGCGATTCTTCCTCACCGCCTCACCGTCTCCTTGTGGGCCTTTCTTCTCCGCGACCTCCGCGACTCCGCGTGCCCACTCTTCTAATTGCGCGGCCGGCGGTTGGCGGCGAGATCGTAGGGGCCGCCCTTTTCGATGGCGCGTTTGTAGGCGGGACGCGCCTGCAGGCGAGCGAGGTACTGCTCCAGCACCGGCCGATCTTTCAGGAAGCCGCTCGACTGCGCGGCCTCGAGCACGAAAGCGATTTGAATGTCGGCGCCGGTGAGCGAATGGCCGACAAGGAATTCGCGCCCGTCGAGCGCATCGCCAATGTAGGAGAGATGGCTTGCGATCTCGCGGTCGATTCGCGGCCGCAGCGGTGCGGCGCCTTCGCCGAGAAAGCCCGCATAGAGATGCAGCAGCAGGGGCACCATCGCCGATCCTTCTGCATAATGCATCCATTCGATGGAGCGGAAATGATCGTCGGATTTCGCATCCGGCCGCATCCGGCCGCTGCCGTATTTCTCGAGAATGTATTCGATGATCGCCCCCGACTCGGCGATGGTGTGGCCGCCATCGGTGATCACTGGAGATTTGCCGAGCGGATGCACCTTCTTCAACTCCGGCGGCGCCAGCGGAACGGGCGACATGCGCTGGTATTTCGCGATCTCATAGGGCACGCCCAGTTCTTCCAGCAGCCAGAGAATCCGCTGCGAACGCGAATTGTTCAGATGGTGCACCGTCAACATTGCAAGTCTCCTGTTTGAAGGCGGCGTGCCGGGCGCCGCGGTCAGCGATTCAGCTCCCGCATCGCGTGGTCGAGGCCGGCGAGAGTCAGCGGATACATCCGGTCGGAAAGAAGCTGCCGGATCAGCCCGACCGAGGGCGTGTATTCCCAATGCTTCACGGGCACGGGATTGAGCCAGACCACGTGCTCGTAGATCTGCGCCACACGGTCGAGCCACACCGCGCCCGCTTCTTCATTCCAGTGCTCCACCGACCCGCCGGGATAGGTGATTTCGTACGGGCTCATCGTCGCATCGCCGACGAAAATTACCTTGTAGTCGTGCGGGAATTTGTGCAGCACGTCCCAGCTCGCGGATTTCTCGTTGTGACGGCGGCGATTGTCTTTCCACACCGCTTCATAGAGGCAGTTGTGGAAATAGAAGAACTCCATGTGCTTGAACTCGGACTTCGCCGCGCTGAACAGCTCCTCGCAGAGTCTTATGTGTGCGTCCATCGAGCCGCCGATGTCGAAGAACAGAAGCACTTTCACGGTGTTGTGGCGCTCGGGAATCAGCTTGAGATCGAGGTAACCCTTGTTCGCCGTTTCCTTGATAGTCCCCGGAAGATCCAGCTCCACCTGTGCGCCCGTCCGCGCCCATTTGCGCAGTCGGCGCAGCGCCACCTTGATGTTGCGCGTGCCGAGTTCGACGGAATCGTCAAGGTTCCGGTATTCGCGCTTGTCCCAGACCTTCACCGCACGGCCGTGGCGGCCCTTGTCCTGGCCGATGCGCACGCCTTCGGGATTGTAGCCCATCGCGCCGAAAGGCGACGTGCCGGACGTGCCGATCATCTTCGAGCCACCTTCGTGGCGCTTTTTCTGCTCCTCGAGACGCTTCTTCAGCGTCTCCATGAGCTTTTCCCAGCCACCCAGCGCCTCGATCTGCTTCTTTTCCTCTTCGGTGAGGAATTTCTCGGTCAGAGCGCGCAGCCATTCCTCGGGAAGCTGCGCGGTTTCGGTTGCGTCGAGCGTTTCAAGTCCCTTGAACACATGGGAGAAAACCCGGTCGAACTTATCGAGATTGCGCTCGTCCTTCACCAGCGCCGCGCGAGAGAGGAAGTAGAATTGATCGACTTTCAACTCGATGACGTCGCTTGAAAGCGCGTCCATCAGCGCGAGATATTCCTTGAGCGTGACCGGTACCTTGGCCGAACGCAGCTCATCGAAGAACTGGAAGAACATCGCCGGTCTGTCTTCTCAATGCGTGGCGCCGATCTCGGTCTGCGCGGCGGCGTAGACGGCGCGGAAGAAGTCCTGAGCCAGCGGAGTGTCGCGCGGCTCGGCGAATTCGATCGTGGCTTCAACGGCCCAGTTGTTCACCGCGGCGCCGGCGAATTGCACGCGGTAGTGCAAATCTTCCAGCTTCGCAGCTTCATAGGTGCGCGTGAAGACGATGAGCGGGGGCGCGTTGGGCGCCGACGCGACGCGCACATCCTTCTGCTCGATGCGCTTGCCGACGGTGCCTTCCTGCTCGGCGAATTCGCCTGCCATGGACTGCTCCGCGTTATAGGCGCCATGCAGTGGAGTGAGTTTGATCGTCCCATATACGCCGTCGAGCGCCCCGTAGGCGCAGAAATCCTTGCCGGCCTCCGGATTGGATTCACCGACCGCGTCGCGTTCGAAGAGTCCGATCTTCGCCGGACACACGAACCCCGACGCCGTGTGCACCTTCGCGCCATCCTTGCCGTCGGCGAATGTGTCGCCTGCAACGGTCTGGGCGTGAGCAATCCCGCACGTCAATAAAATTGTCATTCCCGCGCAAGCGGGAACCCAGTTAGCGCGCGTCCGCGCGCGCAGAAAATCCTTCAGCGACACGGTTCCGGGTCCCCGCTTGCGCGGGGATGTCACGCAAGAATTGCGGAAGGAGCGGCCGCGCATCATCCTCTCGCCTCCCTACGCGCCAGGAAGGCGAGGCGCTCGAAGAGGTGCACGTCCTGCTCGTTCTTGAGCAGCGCGCCGTGGAGCGGCGGAATGAGCTTCGTGGGGTCGCGCTCGCGGAGCGATTCGGGTGGAATGTCCTCGTTGAGAAGAAGTTTCAGCCAGTCGAGAAGCTCCGACGTCGACGGCTTCTTCTTCAGNNGATGTAGTGGAAGAAGCAGCGGCGCAGGAACGCGTCGGGCAGCTCCTTCTCGTTGTTGGATGTGACCATGACGATCGGCCGCAGCCTCGCCTTGATCGTCTCACCCGTTTCGTAGACGAAGAATTCCATGCGATCGAGCTCGAGCAGGAGATCGTTCGGAAATTCGATATCGGCCTTGTCAATCTCGTCAATAAGCAAGACCGGACGCTCGGCCATGTCGAAGGCATCCCACAGCTTGCCCCGCTTGATGTAGTTCCCGACATCCTTCACGCGCGCATCGCCGAGCTGGGAATCGCGCAGCCGCGTCACCGCATCGTATTCGTAAAGGCCCTGCTGCGCCTTGGTGGTCGACTTCACGTGCCAGGTGATGAGCGGCGCGGCGAGCGCCTCGGCCACTTCATAGGCAAGCTGTGTCTTGCCCGTGCCGGGTTCGCCCTTGATCAGGAGCGGCCGTTCGAGCGTGACGGACGCGTTGACTGCAATGCGCAGATCACCGGTCGCGATATATCGTTCGGTTCCTTCGAAACGGCGTGGCGTCATCATTTTCTCGTTCAGGGATAGCGGTCGGTCGAGCCTAGGGGCGCACCTGCCGGTTCGCAAGGCGGCAATCCGCCTGTCAGGATTTCACCCATGCTCGACATTTCCGCCGAAACGCTTCCCGCCGCTCTCTACCGCGATCCTACCTTTTATGAGACGGAGCGTCAGCGCATCTTTGCGCGGTCATGGCACCTCGTCGCGCATGAAGCGCAATTCGCCGAACGCGGCTCGTCGCTCGCGGTAACGATTGCCAGCTTTCCGCTGCTTCTCGTCCGCGGCGACGATGGACGAATCCGTGCTTTCCACAATGTCTGCCGTCACCGCGCCGGCCCCCTCGCGCCGGACGGACAGGGCACTTGCGTGGGCATGCTTGTCTGCCGCTATCACGGCTGGCGCTACGCGCTGGATGGAAGGCTCGCGGCCGCACGAGACTTCGGGCCGGCGGAAGGTTTCGATGTTCGCGAATATGGTCTGTTCGACCTCGGCTGCGAAAGCTGGCGCGGCTTCGTCTTCATCAACATTGATGCGGCGGCGCCTTCGCTCGCCTCCGCGATTGCTCCTCTCGCGGAACGTGCGCGCGACATGCCACTCGAATCCTTCCGACCCGTGCACCGGACGACGCACGAGGTCCGCTGCAACTGGAAGACCTATGTCGAGAACTACCTCGAAGGCTATCACGTGCCGATCGTGCACCCGGCGCTCAACGTTGCTGTCGACGCGTCGCGATACGAGGTCGAGCTCAGGGGCGAAATTGTCTTCCACCACGCGCCGCCGCGTGCCGGCGCTCCGATGAGCGGATTATGGGCGTGGATGTGGCCCTGCCTCGGCGTCAACGTCTATCCGAACGGCCTGATGATGGAGCGAATGTGGCCCATCGACCACGCGCGGCTCGACTATCTCTACTTCTTTCCGGAGGATCTGCCCGAAGCAGAGAGGGACGCGGCGATCGCGTCGTCCGAGGTCACCGCCGTGGAAGACATCGCGATCACAGAGGCCGTGCAGCGCAATCTCAATGCCGGCATCTACGAGAAGGGCCGCCTGTCACCGAAACACGAAGCCGCCGTCGCGCTCTTTCAGCGCCTCGTCACTCGCGCGATGCAAGCGTAGGGCGCAGGCGAACGAAACCATACACTTCACTCTTGTCATTCCCGCTTCACAGGCTGTGTGAGAACTCCGCG
>PKWC01000024.1 GCA_003131925.1 Alphaproteobacteria bacterium
CGATGGTCACCGCGGATGAAGTTGCGGAGCAATTGGGTGAAGTCCTGAATCTCGACGTGAAAGCCTTTGCAATCCCGCGTGCGGGATGGGCGGAAGCGTTCGAGCAATTCGGCATCCCGAAGGGCCACACCGGACCCGCCGAAGAAATGTTTGAGGCCGTGAATGCAGGATGGATGGCCCTCGGAGTCGAGGGTACGGAGCACGTAGCGGGTACGACGTCCGCACGCGACGTCTTCGCGGCGGCCCAGAAGGCCATGACGGCGTGAACCGCGACGTTCAGACCAATGACGATCGAGATCGAACATGAAGGTTCTTGTTTGGGTGCAACGGGCGGAACCGAACGGAGCTCAATGAACTATGCGCGCCGATCCACAATCGCATGCCGGTTATTTTGGCGCCGGATGATTGGAATGGGTGGCTCGGGACGCCGGATAATCGCAAGGGGCTGCTGCAATCGTTTCCGGCTGAGCGGATGGAGTGTTGGCCGGTTGGGAAGGCTGTGGGCCTAATCCACGACCGATCCACGCTTCCAAAGCCGCCCTTTCAGTCAGCGTGGTCTCGCCTTCGAGCCTAGCCGCCACCTTCACCGGATCGAATCCAAGCCCTTCAAGGGTTTCGGGGGTCGTGCCGCGAGGCAGTTCACCATGAGCGCCGCGTCGTTCGGCCCGCCGAGTTCTAAACGTGATCGGTAGCAAGGAGCGTCGTTGATGAGTCAGCGGACGCGATTCGAAACTGTAGCCTCTGACTTCGGGGCGGCTCCCTATCTCTTTCCGTCGATGATCCGCAGCGCCTGCGGAAGGAGCACCAAGCCGCGGCGCAAAAAGCGCTTCCTATTTCGCTTCAGAGCGGCCTTCTCGCCCGATCTGATACTAAAGCTTTGACCAGCCAGAGAGCGCACTCGTCCCGGGATTGCCAACGTCAAGTTCACGTCTTTCAATAACAGACCGGTAACTCGCGCTGCTCCAGAAATTGTCGGCCGATTGGGGGTTTTGCAATTCAGATCAATTATCCAGCAGTCTTGTTTGACGCGATCGTCTCCGAAATCGAAGCCCCAGGCTTTTCTGAAGTCGCCCTCTCTGTTGCTATTCGGCGCCGCGGCATTTTTCCTTACTTCCCTCAGAGTTTTCGTCTGCCGTTTTCCCAATCCCTGATCATATGCGAAAACATAAACGTGCTCAAACTGCTCTGGAGATCGACGACAACATTCGAAAATCGATTTGGAAGTATTCGTATTCGCGGTGGGTCTGGGCCGTAACTTCCACGCCCGCTTTGCGGCAGTGAGGCTAGCCCGAGTTACCGGCGTCGTTTCCTCGGCGTTCCAGACCGTCTTGAACAGTTTCGCGCCTTTTGCAACTAACGCTTTGTCATCGGTCAGAACGTTTGCTTCAATCCAGCCCTTTAGCTCGTCGCCCTCAACGGTTAGTCCATTCATCGAAGCGTTTGATGAACCCACGATCAAAAATTCATCTCCGGCATAAAGTTTCGCGTGCAGGCGAGGATGACTACGCACCTTAACAGCTGGCTTCAGGAGCCAAAGTTTCTCAACGACCAGCGGATTGCATGCGAGGCTGGTTAAGTTGCAGAGAATCCGAGCTTTCGTGCCTCGGCGAATTCCAAGAGACTTGAGTGCCCCCTTACCCCAAAACGGTACTGCTATCGAAATATCTGTTCGCTTCTTTCGCAAATTCCGAAACCTCGGTCCCAACTCGTGTTCTCGCAGAAGTTCAAGCATGTTGCCTCTCTGGACGCAGTGGATTCAAGCTGTCGCATCTGGCGCGATCTCGATATTTGCGGCGTTTATCGCCGATCGCCAGTGGCAGATGGCCCATGAAATAGCGCAAAAAGGCAGAAGAAAGGCCGGTCGTCTACGCATTAGCGCCGCGGCAAGCAGGCGCTCGCAGCGTCGAAGAAGCATTGTGGCCACATTCGTGGCGCGCGGCGCTCGATCGGTCATTCGGAAACCGGAAATTTGCACACCACAAGCATCTTCCGAGTGTGGACTTCGGACCCGAGAAACGAATGCGATCCAGACGAACGGCTCCCGCCCATGATACCCCACCTGGCGGTCGCAACGGATGTCTATAATCTCTAGCGATTATAGGTCAGTTAACGCCCGATCTCCTCGTGCTAGGATGACGCCATGTGCGGACGCTTCACCAACCAGTACACTTGGCGCGAACTCGTCGATCTATATCGCATCACCGAGCCCTACATCCGCCCATCTCCAATCTCGAACCGCGCTTCAACTTCGCGCCCATGCAGCGCGGCGTCGTGGTGCGGCTGGAGAAGGAAGGCCGGCGCGAACCCGTGATGATGCGCTGGGGGCTCGTGCCGAGATGGTCGAAGGACGACAAGAAGGCCCATTCCTCGCTGATGCTGCCGATGTCGTCGGCGCCGGCCGTCGGTGTTCCAATTTCGCTCGTCATCTCTTTTGCTCCGTGAGCGCATACTCCGGCAGATGGTTCGACTTCACCAAGATGGTTCCGATCTCTGCTTGTCGAGAATCCGCGTCGAGTTCGAGGCAATCGCCCTCGCGGCTCCCGCGACCGTCTTGACCACCGACCGCGCACGTGGAACAATTAGGGAACAATTTGGGCCGGGAGCCTACCATCCGCAATCCGACGACGTGATGTCACGCGGAGCGGAAGAAACCGCAGCCCCAAGGTTTGTCCCTCAGCTATCGGGTAATCTTGATGTCGGATGAAGTCTTACCCAGCGACGATAAAACTGCGCATTCGACTGACGCAAATGAGGCATCTTCAGACCTGGCCACGCTGAAGGCTCTTGTTGCTGAAGCAAAGGGGTATAAGGCAAATTTCGACAGCCAAGTTTTGGAGGCTGTTAATTCCGTGGGCAATTTAGCAACGACTGCTAAATCCCACCTGTCTGACATCGATGCATCGAAGACAACCATTGCCACGATAAAAGGGGCGGTGGAGGAGATGCAGCGATCTGCAAGCTCCGACGCCAGCACGATCGCGCAATCGAAGTTGGATATCGACAAACTGAAATCAGAAGGCGAAATACTATCGACGAAGGTTAGCGATGAGTACGGCGACATAACTAAAGAGATCGCGTTATTACAAGAACAACATGCTGCGCTCAAAACCATTTTGGGCGATCTGGATACGATAAAATCGGTAGCAAAGAAAAATAGCGATGACGTAACACACGACGTTAATGCCATCGCAGAGTCAAAGACGACGTTTGAAACTCTAGCCGCACAGTCGCAAGCGACACACGACGAATTGGAAAGGAAGCAAACGGCCGTAGGCGCGCAACTTAGCGAGATCGCGAATTCGAATGAAACAATCAAGCAATTCCATGCAGCATTGCTTGACGACACGCCCGACAAAAAATCTATCCGGAGCGAGATAGATGACCTTCAAACGAGAATCGGTGAGGTGCTCTCAAATGCCGAGAAACACCATGGAACGGCCGCTGCCGAATTTAGTGTGTTTAAGGAAAAAACAGCCGTCGATGTGAATGACTTTGTCACATCGGAGAGGTCCCGTTTCGATGACTTGTATACAAAACTGCAAGGTCAAATCCTCTCACTGTTGCCAAGTGCTGGGTCAGCAGGTCTTGCGTCAACATACTACGACGCGAAATCCAAATATGCGTTTACGGCGTTTCATAGACCATTTGAAGCAGACGGCAATATAAAACAAACGCCTACGATTCGCAAATTCTTCGGTCACGATCCAACCAGTTTGATTGCGACCTTGTTCTTCTACGGATTGTTTCTCGGGCCAGTGGCTGTAATCATTTGGCTGTTTTCCGATATTTTGGCGAAGATGGCAGGACCTCACCCGGTGGCATTCAGCAATCAGTATCTCGTATTCAAAGCCCTTATTGCTTTGCCCCTCGGAACCATGAGTATTTTTGGATATTCGTCATTGCGGCTCTATAGACGCCTCTATGAAGAATATAATTACAAGCAGCGCGTCATGGAACTGTACCAGAGCTTTTCGAAAGAAATTGAGACTAAAGGCGATGACGATCAGAAGAAGGCGCTACTTGCTATCATGCTCAAAGCAGTGGCTGATAAGCCGAGCCTTAATATGCACAAATACGATGGCATAGGTGACGGCGGCTGGAAGATCGATATAGGGGCGCTGCTGAGTCGATTTGTCGGCGGGACAAAGCCTTAGCCGATTTCACCACATCGGTCGAAGTAGTTGGAATCCCGCGGCGTTGCGAAGACCGGAAACGCTGCGGCACTAATGATGAGCGATGTCGCGCACAATCTAAACGCAAATTGGATCAAGGCTCGCTCCCCCTTCTATTCTTCGTCAGGCGCAACAATGACAGCAACCGCTCGCCGCCCGAGCACTGTGAACATCGCGGCCCTTGCCCGCTCTGCGGCCTCAAGAGACGCATACACGTAGCTCTCTATCGGTTCCGTGCCTGCGCCGAAGAGGGCGAAGGTCCATTCAACCCCGCAGCACTCCACTTCGCCAATCCAAAGTTCCGTGTAGTTAGCCTTGTCGACGGGCTCGATTGCGTGGGTGATTCGCGATCTCAACATGGTCAAGCTTAGCATATCCCGTGCGTTTGGGATCTCCTCTTGCTAGGATAGCGCCATGTGCGGTCGTTTCACCAACCAATACACGTGGCGCGAACTCGTCGATCTCTATCGGATCACCGAGCCCTACATCGCGCCCATCTCCAATCTCGAACCGCGCTTCAACTTCGCGCCCATGCAGCGCGGCGTCGTGGTGCGGCTCGACAAGGAGAGCCGGCGTGAACCCGTAGTGATGCGCTGGGGTCTCGTGCCGAGCTGGTCCAAGGACGACAGGAGCGGCGCGGCGATGATCAACGCGAAGGCCGAGACGGTTGCCGAAAAGCCTGCGTATCGCGCAGCGTTCAAGGCGAGGCCGTGCCTAGTCGTCGCGGATGGGTTCTATGAGTGGGCAAAGGCCGGGCCGAAGGAGAAGCAGCCGTATTTCATCACCACGAAGGGCAGGGCGCCGTTCGCATTCGCCGGGCTGTGGGAATGGTGGCGGGCGAAGGAAGCGCCCAAGGATGAGCCTGGGCTTGAGACGTTCACGATCCTGACGACAGAGCCCAACGCAGTCTGCGCGCCGATCCACAATCGTATGCCGGTGATCCTCGCGGCGGATGATTGGCCACGATGGCTTGGTACAACAGATGATCGCAAATCGCTGCTACGCTCGTTTCCGGCAGAGCGGATGGAGTGTTGGGCGGTTGGGAAGGCGGTCGGCAACGTGAGGAATGAAGGACCGGAATTGATCGTAGAGGTCCAACCGGAGGGAGACGCATGGACGGCGCAGAATACTATAAAACACGGCTAGAACACACACTACAGCACACACAGCAATCCACTCGCCTGATTTATCTAATAAATGCGGCTATATTGGGAATGTTTTATTTTGTGGCCAGTGCGTTCAAATTCCAGTACCGCAATGCGACCCTTGTATTTTTGCTACTAATTCTCTCGTTCATAAATTTCATGCATGCTTGTCTGATTTTGAGGCAGAGCACGTGGTACAGCATGATTGATGAAGCCTTCGCGCGCAGCTTGGGCACCACAGCCGTTCCTAGGAAAAAGACTCGCGTACCGTGGGGAACGCACAAAATCTATTCGATAATTCACTTCGGTCTGGCCGCAGCACTCCTCGGTGCGGCGATAATCCTCTGCGTAGTCAAACGGTCATCATTGTTCGCGTAAGGGCGGCCTGCTTCGCGAACCTTGTGGCTCGGCGACCGGAGGAATAGCGTCGCCGGTGTTTCTCTCCTGCGGTCAGGACCTTCACGACTGAACACTCTGCCGAGTTTATCAAAATCAAGCTAAGCTTCATTGGGACAGGCCAACTGGTGCCTACCCGAAGGGTTCGCCACAATGCCCCACGCAGCCTTCTGGTTCACTGGAACCGCTCTCTATGTTGCAACTTCATTCACTTTCACGACAGTCGTCGGCCTCATTGGAATTAAGCAAATCATTCCAAAGAGGGAGTATTATGTGTGTTTTGGATTTGCGTTGATCCTTTCCCTGGGAGCGTGGAGCACAGCGGCGCTTCAAGAACAAGCCAGTGCCGAGCAAGCGGCCCAGAACCGCGAATTCAAAAACATTCTAGCGAAATTGGCTCAGCGGCTCAACGTTCCGCTACAGGCGCCCCCGAGTAGCTTAATTAGCAAGCTTGATGAGATCGTTGAGCGCTCAAAACTCCGCGAATGGGAGCCACTGCACCCAGATCAATCTAACGCGCTGGTTGCGAAATTAAAGCTGCTACCCGCCCAAAAGATTGGAATCGGTTGCGCTAGTCCTGAATGCAAGGAACTTGCGAATCAGATTGCAGATTCGTTTCGCCGTGCGGGGTGGAATCCCATCAAACACTTTGGTGGCGGTTTAGGCATAGATGGCGTCACAAGTATCAACATTTATTCATGCAATGGAACTTCTGCCGCAATTCAGAAATCGATTGAAAGCGCAACGCAATTGAAGGTATCGCCGCACGAAGACGAAGGGTGTAGTGATTTTGATTTCTTAGTCGTCGGGGAGAAGCCGTTTTAACGGACATGTTGGGTAAGCCTCCCGACCGACGTCTATCACTTCAGGGGCGACGGCGGGTACCGACGAGCCAAGCGCGGTGCGTACGTTTGTGAGGAGGAAGCGGCTCGGGCCGGGGATCGAGCGACGCGGAATAAACAATGAGCGCCAGATGGCAGCCCTTGCCGCTCGTCCCCCACTGGCTTAGGCTCGCGCCAGTTTAGTTGATCGGGAGGGGCTCATGTTTCGATTTGTGATGGCGGCAGCTGCGGCCATTTGTCTGCTATCAGGCTGCGCGTCGTCGGGCACGAAAGTGGACCCGGCCAAGGTGCAGGCGTTTCAGCGCGGAAAAACGAGCTACGCTGAAGTGACCGGTGCATTGGGCGCGCCGCAAGCCGATGCGTTGGCTGACGACGGAACGAGGATTGTTACCTATTCGTACGCGCATGCGCAGGCACGTGCCGTTGATTTCATTCCTTACGTCGGCCTGTTCGCTGGTGGCGCGGACGCGAAGGTCACAGGATACACATTTACGTTCGACAAGGATGGCATTCTTGTTAGCTACGCAAGCGTCTCGGGCCAGAACTCTGTAAACACGGGGTTGTTCAACAGCGGTCACTAATGATCTGGTTCGCTGCAAAACCTTTCGTTTGATCGCCGCCCAGTTCGGCTACCTAGCGTTCCAGATTTCTTGACAGCGAAAAGTGAACTTGCTACATATAATTACTCATCATCCGGTAGCGATCTCTGTAACCGTGACAAGCCCTTAGCTACAGTTTTTGGAATTACGCTCGTAGAGCGTGCTTTCGGTAACCTGCGTTGCTCGGCGCCTCGGGTATTTGAAATTCCAAGCGGACTGACGGGCTTGCCAAAATACAGGCTCTCGGCAACCAGGCCGATCACATCAATTTACAGAGGTCCAAAAATGTCCGCGACAGTGAAACCGCAGTGCATTAAAAAGAACGATCAGGTGCAAAGAGTCGACGGGGGGCCGCAGTTATTTGTACAGGACGCATGGTTAGATCGAAAGCTCGGTATCGAAATGGTCACGACCTACGACCCGATAAGTGAGGTGTACGAACGTGTTCCTGCCTCGGAGCTTCGCCCCTTAATCTTTCTATCTCTGATACCGCGTCGGCCTATATGAGCTGCATCCACGTCCTGCGGTTATGGGGATCAAAAGCTTAGATTGGAATGGATTTCCTCCGGCGCGACGTGGAACGCCTCGTTCGCCCAATTCTCGACCGATCCTAGCGTCCATGCCGTCCATGCCGTCGATTCGGCTGAGCGTGGAACTGGCGTTGCTACCGTCCTGTAAGGCCGGATGTTAGTTTGAACAGCTGTGCTTGGGCTGCGGCATTATCCCAAATATTTTGAATTGCGGGGCCAGTAAGAGTGTCACAGGGCGGGATCGTATCCCAAAAGGATGCGAGTCTCTTACTGCTCAACAAAGTGTTCATCTCCCCGTTGTTGACCTTGACGTATTTAACCGAGACAGGATTCGGCGTAGCCGTGACAGGGATCGTTGACCAGGTTCCCGACTTCGGGTCTTTTTGAGCCCTTATGATCGCGCGAAAAACGATTCGTCCAATCGGTCTCTGAGTGGAATTCTTAATAAGCGTGCCGCTAATTATTGCATCAACCGTTTTCGTATTTGCGTCGGAATCTCTTGCGACTGTTGCATACCCGGACCAGCTCATCGTCCCAATCGATGCGGAATCACTGGCATCCCAGCCGAAAACTAATCCGCCGCTCCCAAGCGAGGTCGCACCAAGCACGCCAGAAACGTTGATCGCGGCTAGCGCATTTGGATCAATTCCACTGCGTACGAGTAGTAAGACAAAGCTCGAAACTGAGAAATTGAGAGGGTTTGAGTCGTCCTGTCGTAATGACTTAAGGTCTATGTTTTGCAATGCATCGTTTCCCGGGCGACTCACTTTGATCGATTTGATTGAAGCGTCGCCTGCGCTCCATGTAGTTCCGTTTTTATGAGCGACAATGATAGCTTGCACGGCAATCGTTCCTAGTGAACTCCGCGTCGAGCGGTTTGTAACGGTTCCGGTCAACGTCACAGATACTGATTTCGTTGAAGGCCCTTTGGTATCAATTGTCGCGGAACCAGTCCAACCAATCGCTCCGATTATTGTTGTATCTGTCGCGTTCTGGGCAAGAATTAATCCGCCGCTTCCGAGCGCTGACGCCTCAAGCACACCTGAGCTATCGACTGCGGCTAAAGAATTTGCGTCGATGCCACTGTGCACAAGTATTGCAATAGGCTCCTTAATGGAGAAGTCCAGCGCACTGAGATCGTCCTGTTGGAATATCTTTGCTTCGAGATCGGCGGGCGTTGAACACGTGGGCGCAAACGTCATCGTTAGCGTGTCGACGGTTTGATGCGAATAGTTGAGGAGCTGCCCACTGGAACTGCTTCCCCCGCCGACTGGATACTTGGCTTGCAATAACGTCCAGCTTGGGCCGCCGCTCAGTCCCGCTAATACCGTGAAGTCGATTTTGAAGGAAAAGCCCGTTGTTGAAGAACCTACCGCCTGGGCGGTACCTCCGCCCGCGCTGGCACTGCCTACCTTTGAAGTTGCCGCAGAAAGAGATGACGCCAGATTTTGAGTCGCCATAAAGGGGCGGTGGACAGCAGGTGGCTCGCTGATGTCGGCCGGCGCGAATGGTCCCGTGCTTCCATAAACGTTCACGCCGCCTGAAGCGTCAATTGCAGTGAGTACCTCGTCAATATTCGTCCCAAGGTCCAAGCTTCCCCTGAGGCCATGATGAAATTTGTCATTTCCCTGCCCATTGCAATCAGGCATCCCAGAAAGATGAGTGGGCGGCGTCTTTGTAGCGCTGTTCGTTTGCTCAGCCTCCGCCTCCTCGGCGATCCTGCTCATGTCAACCACATAGGTCAGGTCGATTGTATTATCTTGGGTCCCGCTGAGTTGGGCACCAATCGCGAGGGTGAGGTTATTGGCTCCAGACGCAAATGTTGTAATTGGCGGATTGCCCGATTGGGTCTGGATTGGGATGCCTTGTCCAAGAGCGTTTAACGGTGTGATACCACTGTAGCCTGGATTCAATCCCTCGATTTGAGTGAGGACAAGATTGAGATCGACGGCTGCTACGAAGTGATCATCTGCAAGTTTTTTCCAAAGCGCGGCCTCGTCCGGATCAGTCGTGTTTGAAATACCGGTCTTATATTCATTCACCAACTCGCATGTCAGGTGATTGACGAGAATCTTTGCCGTTGGACCCTGCCAAGCGGTCTGCTCTTTAGCTGGCTTTTCAGAGTCGAATACGCTAAAGGTGGGAGTGCACCCGACAACTAGCGGCGCGAGAAGAAATGCGCCGAGGATCGCTGTTAACTTCGTTGGCATGGCGCGCCCCCCTGATTGTGCCCAAACAATAGTATACAGCGGTGTGCGTCCATTCGGCTAGATGACAGTGGTCCTGTCCCAAGCCAGCCTAAGCGCTTGTTTTTTTTAGTGCCGCCCTTCGGCCGAGGGCAGCCGACGCGCTATACTCCGTCCCTGATTCGAGGCGGCGCACTTCCATGTCGTTGTTAGACATCGAGACCATCATCATTGCGATTATGGAGAATCGCTCTTTCGATCACATGCTTGGATACTTGAGCCTCGACGCATCCTTGCCGGTCGATGGTTTGCACCCCGATCAGGCTTGGCAAGACTCATACATCAATGACTATGCCGGCAAACCCTACAAACTGCACCGGATCGATCCTGTCTCTGCACCATGCTCCGATCCCCAACATGATCGCCAATCCATCGCAATACAGATCAACACGCCACCTGAAGGACCAGGACCGCAAGAGATGGGTGGGTTCGTGCAGAGTTACGTTCGTTTTTCCGATCCCACGCCGACGGACCCTTCAGCCGTCATGGGATACTTCGATGCCGCAGCATTACCCACATTTGATTTCTTCGCGCGAAACTATTGCGTGTGCGACCATTGGTTCTCGTCACTCCCTCTCGGAACGCAAGCCAATCGTCTGATGGCAATGGCAGGTGAAAGCACGCTGTTGGACAATTCCGGGGCGCTGCTGCCGGATCAGCAACTCGTGTACGATTGGCTGACGCAGCACCAAATAAGCTGGTGTGCCTATCAATCAGGAGACTTCCTTCCATTCTTCACTCTCATGGCACGATTGGTGCCGGAGATCGCGACGTCTCTCACGCTCAGCCAAATTGGCGGAAAGGGGCGCTTCCGACGCTATTCGCAATTGAAATCGGAGTGGAATTCCTCAGATACGATGCCTAATGTGGTTTTCATCGAACCAGAGTATACTGACGGACCTCACGACACGCCTAATGATGATCATGCTCCGACTGGGGTGCAGCCCGGTCAGGCGTTCCTAGCCGATCTTTATGCGACCCTCATCAGTAACCCTGCTCGATGGGCCAAGACGATGCTCGTGGTGACGTATGATGAGCACGGCGGCTTCTTCGATCACGTTCCCCCTTTCGAAATTCCGATTACTATCAACGGCGTGACCCTCCCAACGACGGGAGTTCGAGTTCCGGCATTCGTAGTCTCACCCTACGTCTCGGCGGGATATGTATTTCAAGGGAACCTGGACCACACTTCGCTTCTTCAGCTGCTAGACGACCGGTTTGTTACTGGCGAAGGATACTCGGTTGCAGTGAATAACCGGCAGACACATTTCAACCGATTATTGAATGCCCTCACGAAAGCGCCGCGTATCGACGTTCCTCGCATGGAGGCCGCTGTCGAGCCGCCGAAGCAGATTGCTGTTTCAACTGAACTACCTACTGCCCCGCACACCCCGAATGCACAGGCGCTTCATGTGGCGGCACAGAAGATCGCTGACGAACATCCAGAATTGTTGGCACAACCGGGCTGGGAAAAGCTCAATGCGTATCTGAATCGACCGCAAAGCTAGTGAATGGAACATCATCGAGCCAGCCGAGATGTGCTGCCCGAAAGGTGGCGCCGCTGGGTTCTGGACGAAGACCGACCGGCCGAGCGCGACTTAGGCGCGCCGCGATTCTTATCCCGCTTGTGCTGTTGACTGCGCAGCCGGGTCTCGCGGCCGATATCAATCCTATCAGGTTCCAAAGCCGAGGGGTCGTGTTGTCGGGAGACGTGGTTTTTCCGGAAGGGCGGCCGCCGATAGCGGGCCTTGTGCTGGTCCAGGGCGCAAACGATCTGAAGCGCAAGCTGGTGGTCGCAGAGATATTGGCGTCCGACGGCTTTGCGGTGCTCACCTATGACAAGCGCGGCACCGGACAGTCCGGCGGGATTTATTGGGGACACACCAAAGCTCGCCCCAATATCGCCGCCGGAAACATAAGTCTCTTGGCCGACGATGCCGCTGCTGCGATGAATGTGCTTGCGAGCAATCGGCGGCTCCAGGGCAAACCCTCCGGATTTGTTGGATTCAGCATAGCCGGTTGGATCATCCCAATCGCCGCCACGCGAACTCCCGCCGCAAAATTCATCGGCTTATGGAGCGGTCCCGTTTGCACGATCAGCGAACAACTGCATTTCCAGGATTGGGCAGAAAAGAATATGGCGTTCTGGAAAACGCATACGCAACGGCAGGTGGAACAGTATATGAAATCCGTTCAGTACCGGGCAGACGATGTCGACCCGCGCGCCAGCCTTTCTAGGCTTTCAATTCCAGGTCTGTGGCTGTTCGGCGCTGACGACAACATCATTCCAGTCCGTTTGTCAGTCGGCCGCCTCGAAAATCTGGTGCATCGCGGACATGGCAATTTCGAATACCGCATTTTTCAGGGTTACGGCCATAACGTGTTCGACAGCCCCAGAGCGCCCGCTTACCGTTTCATGATCCAATGGATCAGGAACACGGTCGCCAAGTTCCCGCGTCCGCCTTCCAACGCCCCGCGCCGCTAGAGCAGGCAGAGTGACATGAATCCTCGACCGATCCACGCTTCCAAGCCGGCGCAATTTCGCCTTCTAGCCGAGCCGCCACTTTCTCCGGATCGCGTCCAAGCGCTTTAGCGCGGGCACGATGCCAGCGTCTCGATCCGTGTAATCGGGTGAATCTCCCACGCCGTCGCGCGCCACACACTTGCGCCAGAGCGGGCAGTATTCGCGGACTCCCCTCGGTGCTCTCGGTCGAACAACAGCCACCCAGTAATCCTGGCGCAGCGGCCTAGCAGACGCTGCCGCAACGTGTCCGTCTCCCAATCAACTCCGGAGCGCGCCACCGCGGCACGCCAGCGAGGCGTCACCTCGACAATCACGTGCCTCCGTTCATCGAAAGCATCGGAGGGGGTCACGGTGAGGTCGATATGAGTGTCGCGGCCGTGAGCGCTGCGCGCGTGACAGTTGACGGTTTCAATGCCTCCCATCTTTACGCCTGCAACGTAGCCGGCAACGCTGCCCGCCTTATGTTCGTCCCATCGGGTCTCGTCTGCGCCGGGACGGACTATCGCCGCGAGTGACACCGATGGGTCGATGTCTCTGGTGGTTGGGGCCGCTTCGCGATTTTTCAGGCGGTTAAGGGCCTGAATGGCGGGTTGGACGGCGTCGCCGGTTTCCGGGTCGCAAGGGCGGTGGGTGGGTGCATGGCGAGCCCATGCTGGCGAGATTGTCACCGTCGCGACGAGCAGGGCGACGGTTACAAGTAGCTTTGACATTGTGTTCCCGATCGTGTCTCGCCTAGACCCAGACGAATGGCCCAAATTCGAGGCCCTTGTGAAATCGGCGGCAAAGATGGGCCATGAGCCGTACGGTTCTATTTCGAAGAGTCAGTCTCAACGTCTGCTGCGAAAGCAGTCCTAAATCTGACTTCTTCCTCGGGTGCGGCTCCGGAAGTGGATGTTGCCATGTCAATTTCAGCATGAGGATCGACTACCGACGCGCTAGGTGCGATTGCTGCGGGACCAAATTTCGAAATGTAGTCTTCTAAATCCCTTACCTGCTGAAGTGCTTGTCCAGGGTCTTCGTGGTGTGCATGCCATCTGCCGTCAGATTTTTCGAGAACAGCGAGCTGCGTGGTGCCACCAACGAGTCCGATATTGTGACTTTTAACGTGGTGGATCGTCCACGCGACAGCTAACTTGGCTCGATCAACCGTAGGCACTTTATCGCCAAATAGGACGTGATAAGCATGTGCAAGAAATGGGTCGGCTAATTGCTGGCCAGCACCCATGGAAACACAGCGCCAAATGCGATCCTTATCTCCGCGCAGCGGATCAGGCATACCTTTGAGTTCAGGATGAAATTGTACTGGATCAAAATCAATCAATTGCGGCTTGTCATCATTCACGAAGGCGAATAGCGCACCGAGGCCCCAACCGATTCCCGGTTGCGATTGGAGTACTGACGGTGTTCGTTGAAAATCGGCTATTACCATTTGCGCAATAACGCGACCCAACTCGACAGGGGCAAGTTTGTCATACGGCACTTGCCCATTTTGTACATTAACCCCAAGGATTTTCTGGAGCAGACTCCCAACCTCGCCTAAGCCGGGGATTAGCTGCGGCCCCTTAAATGGTTGCCTCATAACTTTGAGTGTTTGGCCAACAACATCGTTGAATCGTTGAGCAAGGCCGAAGGCCCCGGTAACAGCGGTGATTATGTCCGGTTCAAAAATTTCAAGCTTGAGCGCACCACTCTCTTGCCACTCAATTGTGTATCTACCAGCGCGGCCCGCGGCCATCGCGCTATCGGACCCGATAACAACGCCATCGGAGCACAGAATGCCGGTGATGACGGTCATTTAGCTAATCGCGAAAGACGCTGCGCTCTTTCATGTGTGGATAGCCACGATAGATAGCAGAAACCAGCTCAGTAAAAGATAACGAACGAACGAATCCAACTATGCGCTTGAGAATTTCCAACTCAGGAACAGACAAGCGCTCCCGTAGTGCGCGCGCCCGGTTGAGACCTGCATTCGTGGCCGCATACGTGTTCCATCCTCCGCGCATATCGCTGCTGATTTCGACTAGACCTGTCCGACTCATGCTCTGCGCATCAAGATAGACTTCTCTGTCAAAGGGGCCGTAATCATAGGGTTGAAATTCGTAGCGTGATCCCGCTCGGAACGCGGTTCGCACCTTGTCATCGGCGAGAAATAGCGACTTCTGCACTTGCACTGGCGTTAAAGGCTCGCCATTCGCGAGCGATAGCACGACTAAGAGCACTTCGTCTTTTGACAAAGGCACTACTGCTGTCCCCTCGCTGGTGCTTTCGCGGTGTTCTTCACGCCTCGAAATCCTGTCTGACCACAGCCGTAGAATCGGTCCAGCAACAAATTCGTATCCTTTCTGATCCCGATGGGCAAACCTGGTCAGCCTGCAAGTGTGGTCTTCGATTGCGTTATCGTGGTTGGAACATTACAAGAACGTGCTGGCGCATGGTCTGGTCAATAGAGTAGCGGCATCTAACGCGTCGCCGACCGGATGGCGTTCGCAGGGAGTCGGGGTCATGAGCTTCGCCGCAACCGATCCGCTCACGCAGCTCGCGTTTTCCGTCACCGAGAACAAAGGCGTATTCGCAGTCTTCGTCGGATCGGGACTGTCGCGCGCGGCCGACATCCCGACCGGCTGGGAGATCACGCTCGACCTCATCCGACGCGTGGCCGCCGCGCAGGGGGTGACGGATCAGAGTAATTGGGCGAAGTGGTACCGCGACACCACGGGCAAGCCGCCGAACTATTCCAAGATATTGGAATCGCTCGCTGCGTCGCCGATCGAACGCCGCGCGATCCTGCATTCCTACATCGAGCCGAGCGGGGAGGACCGCGAGCGGGGCCTAAAGAAGCCCACGCCCGCGCACGAGGCCATCGCCGATCTGGTCGCGTCTGGACACATCCGAGTGATCATCACAACGAACTTCGATCGGCTAATGGAGAACGCTCTCCGCGAGCGCGGCATCGAACCGACCGTAGTAGCGTCGGTCGACGCACTTACGGGCGCGGAGCCTATCACGCACTCCGCCTGCTACATCCTTAAGCTTCACGGCGATTACAAAGACGCTAGGCTCCTCAATACCGACGCCGAACTCGTGGCTTACCCGCGTAAGATCGACCAGCTCCTCGATCGCATCTTCGACGAGCACGGCCTTATCATCTCCGGCTGGTCCGGCGAATGGGACACAGCGCTGCGGAAGGCAATGCTGCGCGCTCCAAACCGCCGTTATCCGGTGTACTGGACGGCGCGCGGCGACCTGCGCCCCGATGCGCGCGACATCGCTACGCATCGCGACGCCCGCGTGATAAAGATCGCCGACGCCAACGGCTTCTTTCGCGAGCTTCGCGACCGGGTCCAAACGCTCGAACGGGCGCGACGCGTGAACCCCCGCAGCGTGGAGCTGACGGTCGCGAGTGCGAAGCGTTTTCTCGGACGCCCGGAGTATCGCATTGAACTCGACGAACTGATCGCGCGGGAGGTGGACTACCTCGTCGCGCAAATGGAAGCCAGCAATTTATCAACGCAAGGACGCTGGGACCAGCAAAAGTTCAGGGATCGCGTGAACCTATACGAGGCGGTGACCGAAACGATGGCGCGAGTCGTCGGTGTTCTTGGCCGATGGGGCAACGGCGGTGAAGTCGCCCTAGTTTGCGATTTGGTGAGAACGCTTCACACCCACGCCGAGAAGAATCACGGCGGGTTGGTCGCATGGATAAACCTACGCTCGTATCCAGCCGTCCTGATTGTGACCGCCTACGGGCTCGGTCTTACGCGCGAGCGGCGTTGGCACGACCTTCACCGCTTTCTGCGGTTCCAAATCGCACGCGAGGATCGCACCCCGGTGTCGATCGTTGAGGTATTTTCCACGTCGAGCTGGCGAGGAACGGAGGACAATATCTTCACTCAATTAGAAGGGCTCGATCGGCGAAAGGCGGCCCTCAGCGATCATCTCCTCGTCCTCTTCGAGCAGTGGGGAAAGAGCTTTATCGGGGTGGCGGCGGACTTCGAGCTGCTCTTCGATCGATTTGAACTTATGGAGTCGCTCGCTCACTTCGAGCGCAACGAACTGGCCGGGCTGGAAGCTTCCAGGGCTGCACATCCAAACCAACAGTTCACGTACTGCCCGATTGGCCGCGTCGGACGGCGCTCGGCGAGTTATGTAACCCTGACTCAAGAACTACAGAGTGACGAGATTAAGCCGCGTCTGCTTGACGCCGGGTTCGCTGGGGGGGCACCGCGCATGTTAGAGTTGTTCGCGGAGGCTTTAGCGTACTCCGCGCAGTGGATGCGCTGGTGATCAAACGAACATCCCGTGCGTTTGAGATCTCCTCTTGCTATGATGGCGCCATGTGCGGTCGTTTCACCAACCAATACACATGGCGCGAACTCGCCGATCTATATCGGATCACCGAGCCTTACATCCACCCGATCTCCAATCTCGAACCGCGCTTCAACTTCGCGCCGATGCAAGGCGGCGTCGTGGTGCGGCTCGGCAAGGAAGGCCGGCGCGAACCCGTGATGATGCGCTGGGGTCTCGTGCCGAGCTGGTCGAAGGACGACAAAGCGGGCGCCGCGATGATCAACGCGAAGGCCGAGACGGTCGCGGAAAAGCCCGCCTATCGCGCGGCGTTCAAGGCGAGGCCGTGCCTCGTGGTCGCGGATGGCTTCTACGAATGGGCCAAAGTTGGCCCGAAGGAGAAGCAGCCCTATTTCCTCACCACGAAGGGCAGGGCGCCCTTCGCGTTCGCCGGGCTGTGGGATTGGTGGCGCGCGCAGGAAGCGCCCAACGACGAACCTAGGCTGGAGACGTTCACGATCCTGACGACTGAGCCCAACGCGCTCTGCGCGCCGATACACAATCGCATGCCGGTCATTCTGGGCCGGGATGATTGGTCGGGGTGGCTCGGGACGGTCGACGAGCGGAAATCCCTGCTGCGGTCATTTCCGGCCGAACGGATGGAATGCTGGCCTGTGGGGAAGGCTGTCGGCAACGTGCGCAACGAAGAGGCGCCACTCATCGAGCGCGTCGCGATCTAAATTGCATCTCGATCGTCGGGCCGCCACCAAATCCGTGTCGCGGGTGATTTCCCGGCGCTTGGTCCGGAAACCGGCGCATGAGACGCTCCGCGCAACAAACTTAGCCTCCCAGGACCCGTACACGCACGCTTAACCCCCGCGCCGTATCCTCGTGCCCCTCAGATCGGCGGACCGACTCCGGGCGCGATCTTGGACTCACTGTGAAGGAAAATCGGGATGAAGCTCATGCTCGCCGCCGCGTCGATCGCGGCGATCGTCGCGACGGTCACGCCGGCCAGTGCTGAAACCGCACTCGACTGGCAGACCGAGTGTCACAGCGCCTGGGCCAATCGCAATGCGAGTCCCACCAATGCTGCCTTGATGGGCGCGTGCATGGCCTACACAGCCGGGGTCGCGGATGCGTTAGTGACGACAGGACGGCTCTGCATGCCCCCAAACGTGAGCCTCCAACAAATTCGCATCATGGTCCACGACTACACGCAGCAACATCCCGAACGGCTCAACATGAGCATGGCCGCGATCATCAAATATGCCCTTGTGCCAGTGTGGCCCTGCCACTGACGCGGGAGAGTTTCAGGCGATGACGCTTTGCCGCCGCGCGGGCCTATGATCTGTTTAGCGACTTCAACAGCCAACCTGGAAGGTTGCCAAGCAGCCGAGGGTTGGGGCCGCCGTCGGTGTGCAGTTTTTCAGGCGGTCCGCCGCTGAGGCAGACAATCCCAATCGCGGAACCATCGTCTGCAATTATAGGTGAGCCCGACATACCGCCATTGATCCCCTTGGCTGCGCCGCTGATCCAAAGGGGACCGCCGCTATGCTTGACATCACATTCAATCCATTCGCCATCAAGCGAAAGAAGCCGCGCTCGACCGGATTCTTTTGCGTCGGTTACCGGAATTGGTTCACATGCCTTGACGAGCTCGTCATAGGCTTCGCACTCGTCGGAAAGCTCTTGCCCATCAGGTTCCCCCAGCACAGCAATGTCGCCGATGGGATCTGCGAACAAGCATTCAGCCCAAACGGACGGCTCGTTGCCAAGCGGACCGAGCAATTGCGCATATGTCCGTTCTTCTGTGAACGAAGCCCCGTGACATGGCGGAAACGAGGGAAGGCAATGCGCGGCCGTAATGATGAGGCGACGCCGTCCGGACTGAACGACAAAGCCTCGCCCTAAACCAACTTTGATGACGGCTCGCGCCGCTTTATTGAAATTGGCCATTTCACGCCCTTTGCTGCCTTGCCTCTTTCTGCTATCAGCTATCGGAAATGCGGGCAATATCCGATAGCAAGAAACCACGCGGGCGCCCGAAGACCGGGATAGGACCGGCAATCGGCTTGCGCCTCTATCCCGACCTTGAGGCCAAGCTGAACGCCTGGATCAAGCGCCAAGCCGACGAGCCGTCACGGCCGGAAGCCATCCGCCGCCTCGTCGAGCTGGCACTCGCGGCGAAGAAACGACGCGGCCGGTAGCCGCGCGCGGTGCCGTGATTTCAGCGGACGGAAGATGGCAGTCTCTCGGTCTGTTCTGCTTCCAGTGGTTCGCTGCTACAACTGCTCCTGCATCGCTCTTCGGGAAACAGCGGAGATGATCAAGGAAAAAAAGACCGAAACCGAACTCGTTGCACTGCTTATGGCACGGGTGCGGGATCGGCCAGAATGCGAACATGTTATAAGAGTCGCGATAATCAGACCAAAAACTCAAAACTGGGACGCCGCATGGACCGTGGAAGGAAACGAGATTCCTTGCCAGCGCGCGTTTGCAGTAGCCCGCGAGCTGCAAGCAGAATTTGATTTGGCATGACTTCCAATCGGTGACGGATA